>JANNHN010000129.1:0-13978 GCA_031404395.1 Betaproteobacteria bacterium | reverse complement strand
GCGCTTGAAGCACTCGATGCTGCAGGGTTGCAGAAATCGGATGTTGATTGGTTGATTCCGCATCAGGCCAACATTCGCATTATTCAGGCAACCGCAAAGAAACTGGGACTGTCCATGGAGCGTGTCATCGCAACAGTAGATCGTCATGCGAATACCTCAGCAGCATCGGTGCCGTTGGCACTGGACGAAGCCGTGCGTGACGGGCGCATCCAGCCGGGGCAGCATGTATTGCTCGAAGGCGTGGGCGGCGGGTTCACCTGGGGCGCGGTATTGCTGAAATGGTGAGATGGCGACAATGAAACTGGCGCTGATATTTCCGGGTCAAGGCTCGCAGGCTGTAGGCATGATGCAGGGCTTTGCCGATACGAAAGTCGTGCGCGACACGTTTGCCGAGGCTTCTGCCGCGCTGGGTCAGGATTTGTGGCAACTGGTGGCGGAAGGTCCTGCGGACGATCTCAACGCCACAGTGAATACGCAGCCCGTGATGCTGACCGCGGCTTATGCGATGTACCGTGCCTGGCTGGAAGCCGGTGGCCCGCCGCCAGCCATCGTCGCCGGTCACAGCCTGGGTGAATACACCGCATTGGTCGCGGCAGGCGTGCTGGCATTTGCCGACGCCGTGCTGCTGGTACGGTTTCGTGCGCAAGCCATGCAGGAAGCAGTGCCGATGGGCACCGGGGCAATGGCTGCGATACTGGGTCTCGACGACGAGGCCGTACGCGCCGCTTGTGCCGAAGCGGCGCAGGGCGAAGTGGTGGAGCCGGTCAATTTCAATGCGCCCGGCCAGGTGGTGATTGCGGGGCACAAGGCAGCGGTTGAACGTGGTGCGGCTGCGGCAAAATCACGGGGAGCGAAGCGTGCAATGCTGTTGCCGGTGAGCGCGCCGTTTCATTCTTCGTTGCTCAGGCCTGCGGCGGAGCGACTGCAGGCGCGCCTGCAGCAGGTGACGTTCAACACACCGCGCATTGCGGTGATCAATAATGTCGATGTTGCCGTGGTGAACGATCCGGTGCAGATCAAGGATGCGCTGGCGCGCCAGGCCTGCAGTCCGGTGCGCTGGGTGGAGACCGTGCGCGCTTTTGCCGGGCAGGGCGTGACGCATGTCGTGGAATGCGGTCCGGGCAAAGTGCTGGCCGGGTTGACCAGGCGGATTGAGAGCAATCTGCAGGGATTTGCGGTGACCGATCCGGCATCCCTGCAGCAAACTTTGGAGGCGTTGCGATGAATGCATTGCAGGGCAAGGTTGCGCTGATAACCGGCGCCTCCCGCGGCATCGGTCAGGGCATTGCCCTGGCGCTCGGCGCTGCGGGCGCCACGGTTGCCGGAACAGCGACCACCGCGGCAGGAGCTGCAGCGATTACCGTGGCGTTTGCTGCGGCCGGCATGCGCGGCGCGGGTTATGTGATGGACGTCAACGATGCTGCGCAGGTTGATGCCGCTCTGGCAGCGATCCAGCAGCAATGGGGCAACCTGGATATCCTGGTCAATAACGCCGGCATTACCCGCGATAATCTGCTGATACGCATGAAGGACGAGGAGTGGGACGCCATCATGTCCACCAACCTCAAGTCAGTGTTCCGGCTGTCGAAGGCGGTCATGCGCGGTATGATGAAGGCGCACGCCGGACGCATCATCAACATTACTTCAGTGATCGGTTCGCTGGGCAATGCTGGCCAGACCAATTATGCCGCGGCAAAAGCCGGTGTCGAAGGGTTCTCCCGCGCACTGGCGCGCGAAGTCGGCAGCCGCAACATCACCGTCAATTGCATCGCACCGGGATTCATTGACACAGACATGACCCGCAGTCTTGACGATGCGCAGCGTGCGGCGCTGGTGGGGCAGATTCCGTTGAGGCGTCTGGGTGGCGTAGCCGATGTTGCAGGCGCCGTGGTTTATCTGGCCTCGGATGCCGCCGCCTACATCACGGGCTGCACGCTGCATGTAAATGGCGGCATGCACATGAATTGAGCATGGGGTCGTCACGTGGCGGGCTATTTATGTTTAACTGATTGTTTATGTTGATTTTTATAAATCCGGTTTGGTGGTAAAATTCACGCTTTTACGGGTGGTCGCAATACAGCGAACCTGCCCAATCACCAGCAAGCAACGCAAAAGGGGACTGTAGATGGAAAATATCGAGCAACGCGTCAAGAAAATTGTTGCCGAGCAGCTGGGCGTCAACGAAGCAGACGTCAAGAACGAGTCATCTTTCGTCAATGATCTCGGCGCCGATTCACTGGATACCGTCGAACTGGTGATGGCCCTGGAAGAGGAATTCGAGACTGAAATTCCAGATGAAGAGGCCGAGAAAATCACCACCGTGCAGCAGGCCGCGGATTACATCAAGTCGCACCTGAAGGCTTAAACCTTCCGGATGGGGATTCCTTCCCATTCGCTCATAGTCCATCCATGATCCCGGGGGCGCCGGTGCGTTCCCTTCCGCAGGAATATGCCGCGCCCTACCACCCGCAGAGTTGTCGTGACCGGATTGGGGATTATTTCCCCGGTCGGCATTGGCCTCGCAGAATCCTGGTCGAATATCACTTCCGGCCAGTCCGGCATCGGCAAGATCACGCGTTTTGATGCGTCGGCATATACCTCGCAGATCGCCGGTGAAGTGAAAGGGTTTGACGCCAGCCGCTATATCCCGGTCAAGGAAGCACGGCGCTTCGATACGTTCATCCATTACGGACTGGCAGCCGGCATCGATGCCATGAAGGATGCCGGACTTGAGCTTGACCGCCTCAATCGCGAGATGATCGGCGTTTGTATCGGCTCGGGTATCGGCGGTTTGCCGCTGATCGAGGAAACGCATAACGCAGTGCTGGCCGGCGGACCGCGAAAAATTTCCCCGTTTTTCGTGCCTGGAACCATCATCAACCTGATTTCCGGGCAGTTGTCGATCATGCACGGATTGCAGGGACCGAATCTTGCGGTTGTCACAGCATGCACCACTGCTAATCACAGCATCGGTGAAGCGGGTCGCCTGATCGAATACGGCGACGCCGATGTAATGATTGCCGGCGGCGCAGAAGCCACGGTATCTCCCCTGGGGATCGGCGGATTCTGTGCGGCACGCGCACTGTCGACTCGCAATGATGATCCGGCGGCAGCCAGCCGGCCGTGGGACCTGGATCGCGACGGCTTCGTGATGGGGGAGGGTGCCGGCGTGCTGGTGCTTGAGGAATACGAGCACGCCAGGCGGCGCGGCGCACGAATTTACTGCGAACTCGCCGGTTACGGCATGAGCGCTGACGCGCACCACATTACTGCGCCCTGCGCAGACGGCGCCGGCGCGGTGCGCTGCATGAACAATACACTGCGCAACGCGAGCCTCAACCACGATCAAATTGATTACATCAATGCCCACGGCACTTCGACGCCCCTGGGTGACGTTGCTGAAACGGTGGCTGTGAAAAACTGTTTCGGAGCGCATGCCAGAAAACTTGCCATCAGCTCGACCAAATCGATGACCGGTCATCTGCTGGGCGCGGCAGGCGGCATCGAGGCGGTATTTTCGGTGCTCGCAATCCGTGATCAGGTTGCGCCGCCGACGATCAATCTGCTCATCCAGGATCCGCAGTGTGATCTGGACTATGTGCCCAACACGGCGCGGCAGATGAAAATCGATGCCGTAATATCCAATTCCTTCGGATTTGGCGGCACCAACGGCAGTCTGGTGTTCCGCAAGCTCTGAGTCCGCGCCAGAGCCCGACACCGCGGGTCGCAGCGGCATTCCCATGATACTGGTTGATGGTTTGGTCGAGTCGGTGATTCCCGCCGATGATCGGGGTTTTGCCTACGGCGACGGCGTATTCCGTACGCTGGCCATGCGCAAGGGACGTCCTGAATTCTGGGCACGGCATTACGCCCGGCTTGCCGCTGACTGTGCGGCGCTGGCTATTACGCCCCCATCAACCGCAGCGCTGCTTGCTGATCTGCATGCCGTGGCGGCGCGATTGCCGGAATGCGCGGTGCGCATTACGGTGACGCGCGGCAGCGGTGGGCGTGGCTATGCTGCCGAACCAACGCTGCGGCCGCGGCGCGTCGTAGCAGCCGGCCCGCTGCCTGATTACCCTGATCACTACCAGACCCACGGTGTGCGGGTGCGTTACTGCGATCTGCGCCTTGCGGCCCAACCACGTCTGGCCGGCGTCAAACATCTCAACCGCCTGGAGAACGTGCTCGCACGCGCGGAATGGCATGATCCCGCCATTGCCGAAGGATTGTTGCTGGATGCAGAAGACCATGTCATCGAAGGCACCCGCAGCAACCTTTTCATCGTCGAAGATAATTTGCTGATCACGCCTGATCTGTCACGCTGCGGCGTCGCCGGCGTAACACGCGATCTGGTCATGGAGGCTGCGCAGCGTCACGGCATGTCCTGTCAGGTACAAACAGTGGATCGTCAGCGGCTGGAGTCTGCCGATGAAGTATTCCTGGTCAATAGTCTGATCGGGGTATGGCCTGTTGCTGCAGCCGAAAGCCGCACGTGGAGCCGCCACACGGTGACGCCGCTCGTGGGAAAATGGCTGGATGCTGCGGATCGTTAAATACCTGTTCTTGCTGGGTTTTCTGGTGGCGCTGGGCGCTGCGGCCGGATTGTATTACTACGCCGACAGCGAATTGCCGATGGAGCGCTCGCCGGCCACACTGGAATTGCGCGCCGGCAGCAGTCTGAAAACGGTTGCCGCGCAACTTGGCGCAGCCGGCGTGCTGCGCCAACCGGAACTGTTTGTGCTGTTTGCGCGACTGCACGGCGAGGCGGGAAATCTCAAGGCGGGAAACTACGAATTTGTGCGTCCGTTGACGCCGTTTAATCTGCTGCAACGCATGACCCGCGGCGACGTGACGCAGGTGTCGATCACGTTCGTCGAGGGGTGGACATTCAGGCAGATGCGCAAGGCGCTGCGCGAACATCCCAAGGTGCGACAGGAGACAGGCGATCTGACCGAGACTGAATTGCTGCAGAAGCTTGGAATCGTGCAGTCACTCGCGGAAGGCTGGTTCTTTCCTGATACCTATCACTTTGGCGAAGGCACCAGCGATCTGGCGATACTCCGCCGCGCTCATCAGTTGATGGTCCGGCATCTCGATCAGGAGTGGGGACGGCGTGCGCCCGATTTGCCGCTGAAGTCACCGACCGAAGCCTTGATACTGGCCTCGATTGTCGAGAAGGAGACGGGACGCGCCGAAGAGCGCGGCATGGTAGCGTCAGTATTCATCAACCGCTTGCGCATCGGTATGCGCCTGCAAACCGATCCAACCGTCATCTACGGCATGGGCGAGGCCTTTGACGGCAACATCCGCAAACGCGATCTGACCACGGATACACCCTACAATACCTACACCCGCGCGGGCCTGCCGCCCACGCCGATCGCCATGCCCGGACTCGATGCCCTGCGCGCCACGCTTAATCCCGCGTCCAGCAACGCCATGTATTTCGTATCGCGCGGCGACGGCACGTCAAAGTTTTCGCGCACGCTGGCTGAACACGAGCGGGCGGTAACGCAATACCAGCGACGGGGACGGCCATGAGTCGCGGACGATTCATTACGCTGGAAGGCATGGACGGCGCCGGCAAGACGACGCACCTGGAATGGTTGCGCAAACGGCTGACGGCACAGGGTGTGGCGTTGACGGTTACCCGCGAGCCGGGAGGAACTGCGTTGGGCGAGACGTTGCGTACACTGTTGCTGGATGCAGCGGATACCCGCGATCCCGAAACCGAGGCCTTGCTGATGTTTGCGGCGCGACGCGAGCACATCGTGCAGGTCATCGCGCCGGCGCTGGCTGCCGGGCGCTGGGTACTGTGCGACCGGTTCACCGACGCCACTTATGCCTATCAGGCGGGGGGCAGCGGCATGGCCTGGGATCGCGTGGCTGCGCTGGAGCGTTGGGTGCAGGGCGACCTGCAGCCGGATCTGACGCTTTATTTTGACCTCGATCCGGCGGTGGGTCGGGCACGTACCCAAAAGGTGCGGGCGCCGGACCGGTTTGAGCGGGAACAACTGGTATTTTATGAGCGAGTGCGGGCCGCATACCGGCGCCGGGCGGCGGAGCATCCGCAGCGAATCAGGGTGATCGATGCGGCACGCAGCATTCCTGAAATTCAGCAAGAGCTTGAAAAAATAATAGCAACCTGTTGATTACTAATGAATAATTGGTTTAAAGAGCAACTGCGGTCACTGCTCGCCGACAAAAGCACACTGCCTCATGCGCTGCTGATTACCGGCGTGCGCGGCATCGGCAAACAACAATTCGGCACGGCGCTGGCGCAGGCGTTGTTGTGCGAGACGCCGGCGGCGGATGGCGCTGCCTGCAATACGTGCAGCGGCTGCGGCTGGTTCAGCAGCAATTCACATCCCGACTTTCGCAGTGTCGAGCCGGTCACTGAGGAGGATGCCGAGAACGAGGACAACGGCAAAAAGAGCAAAAGCAGCGTGTGGATCAGCATCGAACAGATCCGCGAGTTACACGACTTTATCCATATCACCAGCCACCGCGGCGGGCGCAAAGTAATACTGATGGCGCCTGCGGAAGCACTCAATGTCAGCGCGGCGAATGCGCTGCTGAAAAATCTTGAAGAACCCCCGGCGATGACGCACTTCATTCTGATCAGCCACCGTCCGTATCGTTTGCCGCGAACTATCGTCAGCCGTTGCCGGCAACTGGGATTGCGCGCGCCATCGCGTGATGCCGCACTGGCCTGGCTGAAAGAGCACGGCGTGGCCGAAGGGGAGGCGGCATTGGCGCAGTGTTCCGGTGCGCCGCTGTCTGCGCTGGCCGCCGTCGAAGGCGGCGAACTGGCGGGGCGTCGCGAGTTTCTCTCGCACATTGCTCCTGCGGAATTCGATGCGCTGGCGGTGGCCGATACGCTGCGCGACCTTCCGCTGGAGCGATTCATCAACTGGATGCAAAAATGGACTTACGACCTGGTCGAGCAGCGCATGCTCGGCCGGATCCGCTATAACCCGGACTTCGCGCGCGAGCTGGCGGCGCTGGCACAACGCATAGACCCAATCTCTGCGCTGCGCCTGCACCGGAAACTGGTGCATGAGCAACGGCATATTAACCATCCATTGAACGGGCGGCTGTATATCGAGAGTGTGTTGATCGCTTACGCAGCACTGATCAATTCTTCAGCACGTCAGGCGGCGTAACATCATCATGCTGGTCGATTCGCACTGCCATCTTGATTTTCCGGAGCTCGCCGACAGTCTGCCGGCAGTGCTCGCGACCATGCGTGAAAATGATGTCGGGGCTGCGTTATGCGTCAGTGTGACGCTGGAAGATTTCCCGAAAGTGCGCGCTCTGGCCGAGCAGCATGAAATGCTGTATGCCTCGGTCGGCGTACATCCCGACTATCCCGGTTTGCGCGAACCGACGGTCGATGAACTGGTCGCGTTGTCGCAGCATCCCAGGGTGGTTGCGATCGGCGAAACCGGGCTCGACTACTACCGGCTGACCGGCGATCTGGAATGGCAGCGCGAGCGGTTCCGTACCCACATCCGGGCAGCGCTTGCGGCACACAAGCCGCTGATCATTCATACCCGGTCGGCGGCTGCAGACACGCTGCGGCTGATGCGCGAAGAAGGGGCAGCCGGGGCCGGCGGCGTGATGCACTGTTTTACTGAAAGCTGGGAGGTGGCCGAGGCCGCGCTTGATCTGGGTTTTTATATCTCCTTTTCCGGCATCGTTACCTTCAAGAATGCACTGGTCATCAAAGAGGTTGCCCGCCGCGTGCCGCGGGACCGGCTGCTGGTGGAGACCGATGCACCCTATCTGGCGCCGGTGCCGTTTCGCGGGAAAACCAATCAGCCAGGATGGGTCAAACACGTGGCGGAGGAAGTAGCGCGGCTGCAGGGTTGCAGCACGGTCGACCTTGCCGCCAAAACCACTGAAAACTTCTTTAAATTATTCAATATAAACAAGTAGATATATGAAATATTCACAGTGTATTCTGATCATAATACTGGGCTTGACAGGCCTCTGGAGTCCGCTGACACAGGCCGGCGCCTATGAAGACATGCTGCAGGCAATCCGCATCGACGACGAACCGGCGATCCGGGAGTTGTTCCGGCGGGGCATGGATGCCGATACAGTCAGCCCCAGGGGCGAGACGCTGTTGATGCTGGCGGCACGCGAAGGCAACCCCCAGGTCGTCCGGGCCATACTCGCAGCCCGCCCCAAACTGCACCTGCGCAACCCCTTGGGCGAAAGCGCGCTGATGCTGGCTACCATACTCGGGCATACGGAAATTGCACGCCTGCTGCTGGACGCCGGCGCCCCTGTCAATCATGCGGGCTGGACGCCGTTGATCTACGCTGCGGCCCGTAACCGCGTGGATATCGGCCGGTTACTGGTCGGCAAAGGCGCGGAGGTCAATGCGACGGCAGACAACGGCACGAGCGCCCTGATGATGGCAGCCCGTGAGGGGCACCTGGAGATGCTGCTGTTTCTGATGGAACATGGCGCCGACCCCAAATTTGTATCCCCTCATGGGTTGTCTGCGCTCAGCCTGGCACGTCAGCGCGGCCATGCAGGTATTGAAGCGGTATTGGTGAGGGCTGGCGTTCAGGAGTGACTTGATTTCATGCGCAAAGACCTTACCCAGGGTTACGCATGAATCGGCTGTGAATCAACGACTTGGGCTATTTCGTTGCGTATAATGTGTATTATGTCAAATTAATCCAAGCCCAAGCTTGAACCATGAAAGCCGCCGCCAGATCAGGCGTTCGATATTCCCCTGGTCGTCTGCCCGATCGTGCTCACCATCCGGTCAAGCTCGGCCTCCACCATCGCCTTCGAATCGGAATCGTACGGATAACACAGCAGCGCCAAATCGTCGAACTGGCCGCTGACGCGTGGAACGCTGGCATAGACCAGCTTGCGCTGGGCGTTCTGCACTGCAGGAATCTGCATGAACTCCCGACCGTCTTCCCAGTAAATCGACAGCGTGATGATCTGCGTATCAAGACGCAACAAACGCACAATGAATTCGAAGCGCACCGTATGCATACCCTTGGAGCGCAACTCAATCAGCTTCTGCGAAGGCAACGGTGCACCAGCTTTTAATGCCGTTATGGTTTCCATGTCACTCACAATGGGATTTGAGGCGTTTGTCACCAGATTGTGTCCAATGCAGTATGTCTACGGCATGTCATCTCAGCAAAACTGACATTTTGGTAGATTTAGGCCCTTGGCGACCGTGACTTATGCCCTCTTTTTTGTTGAATACGTCTTTAAATTTTGCAATCCGACAACCCTTTTCATATGTCAGAACGTCTATACGCGCTCCAGCACAACCGCCATGCCTTGTCCGCCACCAATGCACAACGAAATCAGTGCATAGCGCCCGCCACTGCGCTGCAACTGGCGTGCGGCTGTCAGCGCAATGCGTGCGCCAGAGGCGCCCAGCGGATGACCCAGTGCAATCGCGCCGCCGTTAGGATTGACGCGCTTGTCGTCCAATGCGACGCCGAGCCCTTTCAAACACGCGAGCACTTGCGCAGCAAAGGCTTCGTTGATTTCGATAATGTCCATGTCCTTGATATCGAGCCCGACACGGGCCAGCGCTTTTTTCGATGCGGCTACGGGACCAATGCCCATGATGTGCGGCGGTACGCCCATGGCGGCGCTGGCGATGATCCGTGCGATGGGTTTTGCGCCGGCTTTTTCACCTGCGGCAAGTGAACCGACCACAAGGGCCACGGCGCCGTCGTTGACGCCGGACGCATTGCCGGCCGTGGTGACGCCGCCTTCATAGAGCACTTTCATTTTGGCAAGCGCAGCCACGTCGGTGCCCGGCCGTGGATGTTCGTCCTCCGCCACCGGCGGTACCGGACCTTTGCGGCCAACCGGCATTTCTACCGCAGCGAGCTCCCCGGCAAAAAACCCCTCACCTTTCGCAATCGCGTATTTCTGCTGTGAGGCTGCGGCAAAAGTGTCGGCTTCTTCACGGGAAATGTTGTATTCCCGGGCAAGGTTGTCCGCGGTTTGCGGCATTTGCGGATCACCGAACTGCTTGACCAGCTTCGGGTTGGAAAAGCGCGGACCGATGGTGCTGTCGTAGAGCTTGATATCACGCGCAAAAGCAGATTCCGCACGGCTCATTACCAGCGGCGAGCGGCTCATGCTCTCGACGCCGCCAACGATGAACACATCACCTTCGCCCGCAGTGATCGAATGTGCAGCATGGGCCAGCGCGCCCAAGCCGCTGGCGCAGTTACGCTGCAGGACAGTGCCGGGGATTTCAATCGGGAAACCCGCAGACAAGCCGGCATGGCGCGCCACGCAGCGGCTGTCTTCGCCACCCTGATTGGCACAGCCGACAACGATGTCTTCGATCTGCTCCACCTTGAATTTTGATTTCGCCATGACCGTTTTCATGACATCAGCCAGCAGGTCGTCAGGGCGGACTTTCGCCAGCACGCCGCCATGGCGGCCGAACGGGGTGCGCAGTCCTTCGTACAGATAAGCGTCGAGCATGGTATTTCCTCTCGGATCAGGGGTCAGGAGTCAACAGCGAGACATCAAGCTGGGCGCGACGTCTCAACCAGATGTTGGGGCGATAACGCGGATCGGCATAAATCGCATTCATATTGGATAACACACGATGGGTGCGCTCCACGCCGATGACATCGCCGAATTTCAGCGGCCCGTTCGGGTAGTTCAGGCCCAGCGTGACAGCTTTGTCGATGTCTGCCGGCTGCGCAGTTCGGCTTTGCGCAATAGAACAGCCGATGTTGACGATCATCGCGACGATGCGCTGGGCAATGAAGCCGGGGCTGTCGCGGCATACCGTCACCGGTACGCCATCAGATGCCAACAGGCCGTGTGCCGCATCGCGCATCGCCGGTGTGGTCAGCGGTGTGCCCATGATGGTGCGGCGTTTGACCATGGGGAACAAGGTATCGACGGCGATGGTGCGTTGCGGATCCAGCCCCTGCTCCACCGCACAGGTCGTGGCGTCCTGGCCGACCGGCGTGACCAGGATCAGCGCTTTTGCTGAAGGCTGCGCACCGCTTTCGATAGTCGCGCCCAGTTTTGTCAGCAGCGCAGTCAGCACTTCATGACCTTGCGGCTCGGCCTTGCTGACCCAGACGCCGGCCGGACGCGCCGCTGGCGCCGGCGGCTCTGCGGCGACGACGGGTTTCATTTCCGCATCGTAATTATAAAAACCTTTTTTCGATTTCCGGCCCAGCACCCCTGCTTCATAGCGCGACTGCATGATCAGATTGGGGCGATAGCGCGGTTCCTGAAAAAACTGATTGTAGATCAGCGACGAGGCTGGCTGCGTGACATCCAAACCGGTGAGTTCCATCAGTTCGAACGGCCCCATACGGAAACCGCCGACGTCGCGCATCACGCGATCGACATCCACAAACGAGGCGATGCCTTCATAAACCAGATGCGAAGCTTCGAGCGTGAAACCGCGGCCCACCTGATTGACCAGAAAGCCCGGCGCATCGGTCAACCGCACAGCCTCGCGCGTCATGCGTTTGCCGATGATCATCAGCGCTTCAGATACCCAGTTCTCAGTCAGCAGGCCGTCAATGACTTCGACCAGCTTCATCAGCGGCACCGGGTTGAAAAAATGCAGGCCCGCGAATCGTTGCGGGGTTTTCAGTTTTGCGGCAATCGTGGTGACCGACATCGAGGAGGTGTTGGTCGCAAGGATGCATTCCGGTCCGACGATGCCTTCGAGTTCGCCGAGCAGCGCGCGCTTGGCGTCGAGATTTTCAATAATGGCTTC
Organism: Betaproteobacteria bacterium; assembly: GCA_031404395.1. Classification (GTDB taxonomy): domain Bacteria; phylum Pseudomonadota; class Gammaproteobacteria; order Burkholderiales; family SG8-41. The sequence goes on along the minus strand of JANNHN010000129.1, from coordinate 2,220 downwards.
GACCACCATGTGGCAGTCCTTGAATTCTGTCAGCGAGCGCGCGACGCGGATGCGTGCCGTTGCGGCGTCGGCATCAGCCTGGCTCAGGCTGCCTTTCTCCGCGGCGCGGGCAAGCATTTTTGCAACGAAGTCACGCGCTTCGTCGGCAGCGCCATCGCGCGTATCCATCATCACGACGTTAATACCGCCGGCGACAGAAACTTGTACGATGCCGCGCCCCATCGCGCCGGTACCGATCACGCCGATGCACAGATCGGCGCGGTTGGCGTCAAATGCCATAATGATGTATTACCTTAAAAAGTCAATTAAAACAGCAAGATAGTAAAAAAATAGAGGATTACCGGCCTTTGAATACCGGCTTGCGCTTTTCCATGAACGCGGTCTGACCTTCCTTGTAGTCCTCGCTTTTGTAGCAGGCCTCGACCATTTTCTGCAGTGCCTCAAGGTCGCGTCTGGCGGGATCTTTCAGATATTCGATCAGCGCACGCTTGATCGAAGCGATGGTCAGCGGCGCGTTGCCGGCGATGGTCGCCGCGTAATCGAGTACGTATTTTTCCAGATCAGCGACCGGGACCACGCGGTTGACCAGGTTCATCTGCAGTGCTTCCTGGGCATTGAACTGGCGAGCGGTGAAAAATATTTCCGCGGTAAAGGCCGGGCCGACAACGTCCGCCAGGCGCTTGATGCCGGTGAAGCGATAACCCAGGCCGAGTTTCCCGGCGGGCACGCCGAATTTCGCGTCTTCGGCGGCGATGCGGATGTCGCAATTGACGGCGATGGCCGTGCCGCCGCCGATGCAATAGCCGCGGATCATCGCCATGGTCGGTTTCGGACATTCCTGCAGCGCCTTGCTGGCGTTGTCTGCAGCCGCGTTGTAGGCCTGCACTGAGTCTTCGCTGCTGCGCTTTTCCTTGAACTGCGAAATGTCGGCGCCGGCGACAAAGGCTTTTTCACCTGCGCCCTTGAGCACGACGACACGCACTTCCGGATCCGCGGCAAAATCGGCAAGCACCACCGGCAATGCCTGCCACATCTCAAACGAGACCGCATTGTGACGCGCGGGGTTATTGAAAGTAATCCAGCCGATGCCGTCCTTTTTCTCGGCCAGCAAGCGGTCAGTCATGGTTTGTTGTGCAGTGCCCGGATGATTCATGGTCGTCCCCGAATGTTCACAATGTGCGAATCGAATACTCGCGATATTTTAACCGATAAGGCTGCAGTAACGCACACCTGCGCGGTGTAATTAAGCGTCAGCGACTGTTTGCCGGCGCGCCTTTGCTCCAGATGTGGGCGCGCCACCGCACTGCAATCAGCACGCTGAGTACCAGCCCGAGCACGGAATATCCGGTGGCCACGTTGTGAAACCCGTAGCGGGCGATCAACGGCCCGGAAATCAGCAATCCCAGCGGCAGGGTATAAATCACCAGCATCCTGATGCCCATGACGCGGCTGCGGAACTGCTCGCTTGTGACACGCAGCAGCAGCGCGGCCAGCGTGACCATCCCGAAACTTTGCACAAAGCCACCGACCAGCAACACGACAATCCCGCCGTCGAAACTGTCCATCCGGGCAAAGACGATATTGATGGCATGCCACAGCACGCAGCCCACAACCATCACGCGCGCCGGCCGTATCCGGTACCCGAAACGACTGAGCAGAATGGATCCGAGCAACGCCCCGCCCGCATAACTGGCAACCAGGTACCCCAACCCGGTTTGCCCCGTTCCGTACACTGCCTTGGCGACATAAGGCAGCAATCCGTTGACCAGCGGAAATGCGGTGAAATTGACCAGCAGTGCGAGCAACAGGGCCGCCAGCAACGGCGGCGTAGTCCAGGCGTATGCCAATCCGTCGCGAAGGTCTGTGCTGATGGACGTCGGTGGCGCGGAGAATGCGCGCGTACGCCGTACTGATCCGGCAACCCGCAACGTCAGGAGCAGACTGGTGATGTACAGGGCGCTGACAATGATGTAGGCCATGCCCATCCCCAGCCATGTCACCAGACCGGCGCCGCTCAGGGCGCCGGCGATGCGGGCGGAATCCTGTGTGGTCCTGGAAATGCTGCTCGCGCTGACCAGTTGCGTGGCCGGCAGGGTGTCGCCGATCAGCGCATGGCGCAGCGCCAGATCCGACGGGCGGACCAACCCCATCAGCAACGTGATCACGAAGACATGCCATGGCTCAAGGCGATCGCTCAGCGCCAGCACGGTCACTATCAGC
>JANNHN010000128.1:0-9267 GCA_031404395.1 Betaproteobacteria bacterium | reverse complement strand
CCGTTCCCGGGCACGCTGGGCGTGCAGGCTTTGCACGACCCGCTGCTGGCCCGGGACGCGCTGGCCGAGTCGTACTGGCTGACCTACAGCGACTTCCTCACGCCCGACTCGCTGCTGCTGGCCCGCGCCGGCAGCGATGAGCAGAGCGTGCTGAAGCGCCGGCCGGCCTTCTTCAACGCCGCGGGCATGCGCACCGAGCAGCGCTTCGCCACGTCGAAAGACGGCACGCGCGTGCCGCGGAGCAGTTGCCGGGTGTGCAGAGTCTGGTTGCCGAGACAGTGATTGATCAATGCGCGCATCAGCGCCTTGCCTTGCTGAATGGTCTGTGGATTTTCATAACGATCGACAGCCATGTCGATCAGCGTCTGACCCGCTAATTCTACGCCGCTTTGTGGAGTGACCTCGGCTGCGGGTACCGGCCCGCGTTCCGGTATGTATCGGTACAAACGGTCGCCGGCGATGGGCGTGCCGCCGGCTACTTCCCGGTCGAGCACCAGGCCGTAGCCCAGCTCGCGCAGCAACACCCGCTCGAAGCGCCGCAGCACGGCGCCGTGATCCCGATCCTCCGGCAGTTGCGCCAATGCCGCGGCATAGGCCTCGAACAACTGTTCATGCGGATCTTCACGGGGCAGCAGCTTGAGCATCAATTCGTTGAGATAAAAACCGCAGATCAAACTCAGGCCCCGCAGCGGCCGGTAACCGCCCTGCCATTCGGCCTTGTGCAAGGTCTTCAACTCGGTCTTGCCTGTCCAGCCCAGCAGCAGGGGCTGGAACGCCATCAGCACGCCCCGCAACGCCGATCGCGGCCGCCGTGCGCCGCGGGCAATGACGGCGACCCGCCCGACTTCCCGGGTATAGGTTTCAACGACCAGACTGGTCTCCCGGTACGGGTAGGTGTGCAACAGATAGGCCGCTTGGCCGTCGCGGCGCACGCGATCAACGGCCATGGATCAATTCCGTCATTATTTAAAAAACTTTTCAACAATATTGTTTAACATATTGTTTTTAATTGGTATTTTAATCAAAACCCATGCGCTGCAAGATCCCCTGATCATCCGCCCAGCCCGACTTTACCTTGACCCAGACTTCAAGAAACACTTTGCCGCCAAACAGGCGCTCCATGTCTTTCCGGGCCAGCGTCGCGATCTGTTTGAGCTTTTCGCCTTTGGCGCCGATGACGATGCCTTTTTGCCCGGCTTTGTCCACCAGTATGGCAGCATGGATACGGCGCAAGCCCGCCACTGTTTCAAAGCGCTCGATCTCCACCATCGCCGCATACGGCAGTTCAGCGCCGAGCAGATGGAACAGCTTTTCGCGCAGCAGCTCTGCCGCCAGCGTACGTTCGCTGGCAGTGGTAATTTCGTCCTCGCCGTAGAGCGGCTCCCGCAACGGCAGCAACGACCGCACCGCCGCCAGTAATTCTTCCGTGCCGACGCCGCTTTTCGCCGACACCGGCACGATGGCCGCCGGATGCGCCAGCGCATCCAGATCACGGATATAAGGCAGCAGTTCATTCTTGTTGCCGAGAGCATCGATTTTATTGACGGCGATGACCAGCGGCGCCCCTCCCTGCAACATCGGCAGCAATGCGCGCTCTTCGGCATCCAGACGCAGCGACTCGACCACCCAGACCACCGCATCCACATCACCGATACTGCGCGAAACACTGCGATTCATCATTCGGTTCATTTCATTGCCGTGCTGCCTCTGGAATCCCGGCGTATCGACAAACACGTACTGCGCACCGGGCCTGGTCACGATACCGACGATGCGCTGGCGGGTGGTTTGCGGCCGGCGCGAGGTGATGCTGATTTTCTGGCCGACGAGCTGATTGAGCAGCGTGGACTTGCCGACATTCGGCCGGCCGACTATGGCCAGATATCCGGAGCGATGATCAGCAGCGGTCATGCACGGCTGACGAGAAGATAGGCTTTGCGCGCGGCGTCCTGCTCGGCAGCGCGCCGGCTCGGGCCCGTGCCCTCGGTGCGGATGTCCATGACTTCCAGCGCACACTGCACCTGGAATGTCTGTTCATGCGCCCGGCCCAGTGTGGCGAGCAGCGTATAGCTGGGTAACGGCATGCCCTTGCCCTGGGCGAATTCCTGCAGCAGCGTTTTTGCATCTTTGCCGGTGTCCTCAGGGTCTATGGCCGACAGGCTGTCGGCGAACAGTTTTTTGATCACGGCGTGGGCGGCAGCAAATCCGCCGTCGAGCATGACCGCACCGATCAGCGCTTCGACGGCATCTGCCAGTATCGACGGACGCCGGGAGCCGCCGCTTTTCAGCTCACCTTCGCCGAGCAACAGGGCGTTACCCAGATTGACAGCCAAGGCAATGCGGTGCAGTGCGTCCTGATTGACCAGATTGGCACGCAGGCGCGAGAGATCACCTTCGCTGAGATCGGGAAATCGTCCGTGCAACTCAAGAGCTATGGCGCAGTTGACGATGCTGTCGCCGAGAAATTCCAGCCGTTCGTTGTGCAGAACCCCGTATGAACGGTGGGTCAACGCCCGTCGCAGCAACTCCGGATCGTTGAATCGATGCCCTATGCGCTGGCTGACATCGCCCGGATCCACATTCACTGCGACGTCCGCTCCCGGTTATCTCTCGGAGGTAGGATTGAAATCCATGCAGGCGCTGAGATTGTAGAACAGCGGCACGCGCACCGAGTAGTTCGCGCTGAAAACAATACCCTTTCCGTCCTTGACGACTTCGATATCGTTGTAGGAAATCGCCTTGATGTTGTCCATGCCGGCGCGATTGTTGAATGCGCTGTTGATTTCACCGCGTGATGCCGACAGCATGGCCGGCTCGGCAGCCATTATCCGGAAAATCTTCTGGATGGTATAGAACTCCGCATAGGACGGGCCGATCTTGAAACCCGCCAACAATACCGCGACAGCAAGGACTGCAAACACCAGAAAACCGGTTATGGTAATACCGCGCTGAGCATGCATGAAAATCTCTCCTTCCAGTTCAATCGATCGAACGACCAACCCGTTTGAAATCGTCAAAATTCCACCAAATCAGGAACGCCTTGCCGACAATGTTCCGCTCCGGCACAAATCCCCAATAGCGACTGTCGCTGCTGCTGTCCCGGTTATCACCCATCAGGAAATAATGCCCTGCAGGTACTTTGCAGCGAAAACCGCCTTCATTGTAGGCACAATTCTCGCGGAATGGAAACCGCTGCACGCCGCCCAGTTGCACCGGCGACACTTCCGCCTGCACCAGCACGGCATGCAGATGTTCACCCAACTGCTCCCGCATGCGCCGGGTGGCTATAAAATTCAGCCCACTCTCCAGATAATTAAATTCGCCGTCTTCGCGCACCGGCACAGCCTTGCCGTTGATCGTCAGCCGCTTGCCGGAATAAACAACCTCGTCGCCGGGCAAACCGACGACACGCTTGATGTAGTCCAGCGAGGGATTTTCGGGATAACGGAACACCATGACTTCCCCGCGCTGCGGGTCATTGACTGCAATCACCCGCGTATTGAGCACCGGCACCCGGATGCCGTAGGTGAATTTATTGACCAGTATGAAATCACCGATCAGCAGCGTCGGCAACATGGACCCCGATGGAATCTTGAACGGCTCGACCAGGAACGAGCGCAGCAGGAACACCACCAGGATCACCGGGAAAAAACTGACCGGGTATTCAATCCACCAGGGTTGTGCAATGCCCGCGGTGCGCCGTTTGCCGAAGTACAGGGTTTCGGCCAGCCAAACCACACCAGTCAACACCAGCAGCACCAGCATGCCAAGCGCAAAATTCATTCCAGCAGCCTCTATTTATCGATCTGCAGGATGGCGAGGAACGCTTCCTGCGGAATTTCAACAGTACCCACCTGCTTCATGCGCTTCTTGCCCGCCTTCTGCTTTTCCAGGAGTTTTTTCTTGCGGGAAATATCGCCGCCATAACACTTGGCCAGCACGTTCTTGCGCATCGCCTTGACGGTTTCGCGGGCGATGATATGCGCGCCGATGGCCGCCTGCACGGCGATGTCGAACATCTGGCGCGGAATCAGTTTGCGCATTTTTGCCGCCACCTCGCGGCCGCGATATTGCGAATTGGCGCGATGCACGATCAGCGACAGCGCATCGACGCGTTCGCTGTTGATCAGGATGTCCAGCCGCACCATATCGCCGGCACGGTATTCGAGAAAATCGTAATCCAGCGACGCATAACCGCGGGACACCGACTTCAGGCGATCGAAAAAATCCATGACCACTTCACTCAGCGGCAATTCGTAGGTCAGCATGACCTGGCGGCCCAGATACTGCATATTGCGCTGCTGGCCGCGCTTTTCGGTGCAAAGGGTCATCACGGGACCCACGTATTCGCCGGGCACCAGGATCGATGCGGTGATGATCGGCTCGCGGATTTCCTCGATCTGCGTTATTTCGGGCAACCGCGACGGATTCTCGATTTCGATCACACTGCCGTCGCGCAGTGCGACCTGGTACACCACGGTCGGCGCCGTGGTGATGAGCGACATGCCGTATTCGCGCTCCAGGCGCTCCTGCACGATATCCATGTGCAGCAGGCCGAGAAAGCCGCACCGGAATCCGAAACCCAGCGCCTGGGACGATTCCGGCTCGAAGCGCAGCGACGAATCGTTGAGGTGCAGCTTTTCCAGCGCATCACGCAGCGACTCATACTCATTCGACTCGACCGGATAAAGCCCGGCAAAAACCTGCGGCTTGATTTCCTTGAATCCGGGCAGCGCTTCCTGCGCGGGATTGGTGACCAGCGTCAGCGTATCGCCCACTTTTGCCGCCTGCAGTTCCTTGATGCCGGCAATGACAAAACCCACTTCCCCTGCCGCCAGACGCTCCCGCGCCTGCGATTTCGGCGTAAACACCCCGACCTGCTCACACAGGTGAACGCTGCCGGTGGACATCAGTTGAATGCGATCCTTGGGTTTCAATTCACCATCGAAAACACGCACCAGCATCACCACGCCGACATAATTGTCGAACCAGGAATCGATCATCAGCGCCTTCAGCGGTCCCGTCGGATCGCCTTTGGGCGGCGGGATCAGACTCACCACCGCTTCGAGCACGTCGGTGATGCCTTCCCCGCTCTTGGCGCTGACCCTGACGGCATCCTTCGCCGGAATGCCGATGATGTCCTCGATCTCCTCAGCCACGCGCTCCGGCTCGACTTGCGGCAAGTCCATCTTGTTCAGCACCGGAACCACTTCCACACCCTGCTCGATGGCGGTATAGCAATTGGCAACGGTCTGTGCTTCCACGCCCTGCGAGGCATCAACCACCAGCAACGCCCCCTCGCACGCTGCCAGCGAGCGCGATACCTCGTACGAAAAATCCACATGACCCGGCGTGTCAATCAGATTGAGCTGGTAGGACTGTCCGTCGCGGGCACGATAAGTCAGCGCAGCGGTCTGCGCCTTGATGGTAATGCCCCGTTCTCTTTCGAGATCCATGGAATCGAGTACCTGCGATTCCATTTCGCGGTCGGACAACCCGCCGCACAATTGAATGAAGCGATCAGCCAGCGTTGATTTGCCGTGATCGATGTGCGCGATGATGGAGAAATTGCGAATGTGTTGCATCAGAAATTCAACCGCCCAGCAAAAAGGGCACCCAGGCTTCGCCGGAGTGCCCCGATCCGTTCGTAAGGTCGCGTATTTTAGCGGATTTTCCGCAAGTAATCAGTAACTGCAGGCAGGTCAAGGTGGTAATGACACAGTTCGCGTTCGCCGTGAAGCAGGACCGGGACCCGTTCGCCGTAACGCTGCGCCAGTGCCGGCTCGCGATCGACGTCGATCACGGCAAGCTCAAATGGCTCGCGGGCCTGCAATGTCTGCAGACCCGCGAGCATGTCGTCGCACAAATGGCACCAGCGGCGACTATAGAGCGTCAGCGCAATGCGCCGGCCATCATCCATTGCCATCAAGGCGGAACGGGATGTACAGCGAATTACCGCCGCGCCGTACCAGCAACGCGACAATCCGCCCTTTGTCGAAACTGCCCATCAACTGGCGGAACTGCTCCACCGATTTCACGTCCTGATTGTTGACGGCAAGAATCACGTCGCCCCGGCGTATGCCCGCTCGCGTCGCCGCCCCCTGAACGTTATCGACAAAAACACCGCCTTCAATTTTCAATTCCTTGCGCTGGGCGTCAGTCAGATCAGCCAGGCCCATTCCGTATTGCACGGCTGCCAGCGGCGGCGGTTTGCCGCCGCGCGCCTGCTGACGCCGTCGGTCATCCGTCAGTTCCGTCACCGTAACCTGCACATCGCGCGCCGTCTTGTTGCGCCATACTCGTACTGTCACTTTGCTGCCCGGCTTGGTGCTGCCAACCACACGCGGCAGATCCTCGGACGCATTCACCGCTTTCCCGTCAAAAGTGAGTATGACGTCGCCCGCCTCAATACCCGCTTTGTCGGCCGGTCCGCCTTTTTCAACCGAATTCACCAGGGCGCCCTGCGGTTTGCTCAGGCCGAACCCGTCAGCCAGTTCCTTGGTCATCGGCTGAATGACCACGCCGATACGGCCTCGAGTCACTTTCCCTGTGGTGCGCAGTTGCTGCGCAATGCCGTTCGCCACGTCGATGGGAATCGCAAAAGACAGGCCCATGAAACCGCCGGTCCGGCTGTATATCTGCGAATTGATGCCGACGACTTCGCCTTTCATGTTGAACAGCGGACCGCCGGAATTTCCCGGATTTACCGCAACGTCAGTCTGAATAAAAGGGACGAAATTCTCCTGGGGCAGCGACCGCCCTTTCGCGCTGACAATGCCGGCAGTCACTGTATTGTCAAACCCGAAGGGTGAACCGATGGCAACGACCCACTCGCCCACCTTCAGTCTGCCCGGATCGCCGAATTGCACAATCGGCAAATTGCCCGCTTCAATCTTGATCAGCGCCACGTCAGTACGGCGATCAGCACCGATGACTTTCGCCTTGAATTCGCGTTTGTCGGTCAGACGTACTGTGACCTCATCAGCCGAATCAACCACATGGGCATTGGTCAGAATATAACCGTCATTCGAAATGATGAAGCCTGATCCCAGCGACTGCGACTGGAACTCCCGCGGCCCGGGATTCGGGATAAAGCGCCGGAAAAATTCGTAGAACGGATCATTCTCATCCAGTTGCGGCATCTGCGGCGCCGCAGCATTGCGCGCCGATTGCATGGTACTGATATTCACCACAGCAGCGCCTTGCTTCTCTACCAATTCGGTAAAGTCCGGGAGCTGCGCTGTCGATTGCAGCGGCAGCATCAGACAAAGCGCCAGAATCAGGGATCTGAACATGTTCAGCCTTTCCAGTAATGCATTGTGAGGAAGTTGTTACTGACGGAGGAAGTTGTTACTGACGGATGAAATTGGAACTACCGCTGTATCGCAGGCGCGGCCTTCGGCTCGACTGATTTCGCGAATCGCATCACGGTTTCAGCCGGCGTTTCACCCAGAACAGTAACCGTATGTCCCGCCACCGGGCGACTGTAGATATACACGGCGCCTTGATGCCTCAGCACCTGCTTTTTGTCCGTTTTGGTGCCGGGCTCGATAAAAACCGAAATCGCCGCGAGACCATCAGAGAAAACCAGGTGCGACACGGTACCCTTTTTCCCCGGCATGGAACGCCGCAGCTCCAGCACTTTACGAAAACCCGCAGGCTGATCGCCGATTGCCCAGCCTGAATCGCCGGTATCGTTTGCAGTCAGCGCCGAGCGATCGACCCGCCAGTTCTGCTTTGAGCTGATTGCGGCATACCGCGACTTGACCATATCCCGGCGAAACGGCCCGCCGATCTGCAGCGTCGTAAACGCAAAGGCTTCGACGGTCTCATTCTTTTCATTCATTGTCATTGAGCGCAACGTCAAGCCCGTTTGCACTTCAGCGCAAAAACGCCGCGCATAGCGCAAGTTGTCCTGCGGCAGCAAAGCCACCCATTGGCATTCAAATCCCGCCACCCGGTCCAGATCACCTTTCAGCACGCGATAATGCTGCGTCAGATCGGAAACCTGTTCCGGATCAATGGAAAACTGGCGTGATCCGCGGGGATCAATCAGGACGGTGTGTATGCCCGGCAGGTAACAGGTGACCTGATCGTTGGTACGCATGACCTCACGCGCCGGCCCGTCCATGGTCTCGAGCCTTTCAAATACGCCGCCGGCGGGATTAACGAAATGGGCGATGCTGGACATCTCCACCTTCCCGTCATGCTGGAATACGAATGTACCGGAATAATTGACCGTCCGGCTTGCCGCAGCCATTTTCCCGAGAATGGCAAGGGCTTCGTCTGCCGCTACTGCCGCTACTGCCGCTGGGGGCAGTAATCCGAGAAAAATGAAACACCAGACTCTCATTGCGTTTTGACCGCGCGTCTTGATGGCGGCTAACGTCCGGCCGCCGGAGCTACGGAAATGGTGCGGATGTACGGGGCAACGCCATGCAGCCGGTTGCTGGGAGACACGCCCTGATGCGCCAGCAGATAATCATTCATTTGCCCGTCGCTGGGAGTGCTGACTTCCGGTAACGGCTGCACCACCGGCGCATTCCGGGCAATTTCCAGCGGCTGCGTTGACAGGTTGCCCGAGAACGCCATCCAGCCGACCACGGCTACGGCCGCGACCGACGCCGCCGCCGCCGATAACGCATAAGTCAACGGCTGGTTCATCCGTGCCGGCCGTCGCGGCGCGAGTATGGCCGGCTCATCGGCAACGGCCGCTGCCACCCGCCCGGAGACATCAAATGCCGGCAGGCTTTCCCCGCGCAACACGTCACCAATCACGTGATAGGTCGCCCACGACTCCCGGGCTGCCCCGACATCCTTGAGCCGGAGCACGGCCCGGCGGGCCTCATGCTCGTCCAGCTCCCCATCCATCAACGCCGAAATCTTGTCCATATCACCATCTCCTGTCCTTGCTCGTGCCGAGCAAGGGTCTCAATTTCTCAGCTACTGCTTCCCGCGCCCGGAAAATCCGTGACCGGACGGTGCCCACCGGGCACTGCATCGCGGTGGCGATTTCTTCGTAACTCAGCCCCTCGATTTCCCGCAGGGTAATTGCCATCCGCAGTTCCTCAGGCAACGCTTCCAGCGTTTGGTTCACGACATCCCCGACCTGCCGGCTCATCATCTGGTTTTCCGGGGTGTTCAGGTCCCGCAACTGTTCCCCCGCTTCCATGCTCTCGGCTTCTTCCGCATCGAATTCCGTGCTGGTCGGCGCCCGCCGCCCCGTCGCCACCAGATAGTTCTTGGCGGTATTGATGCCAATCCGGTACA
>JANNHN010000127.1:0-1790 GCA_031404395.1 Betaproteobacteria bacterium | reverse complement strand
CACCCACAGCACATCGGTTGAATTCAAACCGCGCCGGGCGCGTTGCTGCACGTCTTCCAGGAAACGTGCGTATTCCGGCAACTCCTGGCTGCGATGCCAGGCATGCAGCCGGTTGAAACGCAGATTGAAGGCGTCGCGCTGTTCCGCATCAAGGTCGAAGTAGTCATGCGCCATCCACATGGCAACCGAATCGACATGGCCGTAACCCACGCGCACCATGCTGCAGCCAGCGGTGAGCAGCAGGCACATGAGGGCAAGGGCACAACGAAATGCGGTGCGTTGCAGTGGGGGCATTGCAGGTGATGCTCCGGAAAAACGGGGCCGTCAGGTCCCGGTTATAACACTGGATGCGGAACGATTAAATCTCACAAGCCCCGCAAATAGTCTGCCATGCGTTTGCGCATTACCGCATCCGGCAGTCGTCCTGTACACGCTGCGAGGTTGTCCTCGATATGCTGCACGCGGCGGGTGCCGGGGATGGCGCATGTCACGGCCGGGTGACTGATGATCCATTTCAGGAAAAACTGCGCCCAGCTCGCACAGTCGAGATCCGCGCACCACGGGGGCAGCGGCTTGCCGCGCACCTTGCTGAACAGGCCCGCCTGGGAGAACGGCCGGTTGATCAGCGTTGCCGTGCCGGAATCGGCGCAGGCGGGCAGCAGCCGCGCTTCGGCTTCCGGCTCGTCCAGTGAGTAATTGAACTGCACGAAATCAAAATCGCCGGTCTTCACCAGTTTTTCCAGCTCGGCATGGGCGCTGGCCGTGTAGTGCGTAATACCCAGATAACGGAGGCGCCCGGATTTTTTCATGTCGCGCAGCACCGGCAGATGTGTCTTCAGGTCGAGCAGGTTATGCACCTGCATCAGATCGATAACCCCGGTTTTCATCAGCCGTGCGGAATTCTCCATCTGGCGCATGCCTGCGGCGCGGCCGCTGGTCCAGACCTTGGTGGCCAGAAACAGCGACGCGCGGTTGCCGAGCGCCGCTGATAAGGTGCCCACCGCCGCTTCGGCATGGCCGTACATCGGGGAGGTATCGACTACCTTGCCGCCCAGCTCGACAAAACGGCGCAGCGTGTCCTGCAACCCGCTACCCGGTAATTCGGTGGTGGACACATCAAAGGTTTGCCAGGTGCCGAGGCCGATGGCCGGCAGGCGCTCACCGCTGCGCGGAATCGGGCGGGTGATCAGGTTGGCGGGCGCGGCGCGGACGTCAGGCATGGCGGCCAGCAGTGGCGCAGCGACAGCAGCCTTGAGTAGCTCGCGGCGGCGTGGGTTGGTCATGGATGGTTGATGCATCGGCTGCCGCCATGTCATGGTGTCGCGGTCGCGCGGTCCCGCAGCACATAACCGCGTTCGCGCATGCACGCACGCATGAAGTCGTGTTCAGCGAGAAAACGCTCATCGTTCTGGTTGGGCGGGCGAAGCGCCATCGCGCGCCCCTGATTGTCGATGACGACTTGCGGCGCCGGCGACTGCAGCGCCGGCATCCGCCGCGCCTCGATGCGAGACTGTGCCGCGCAATCGGCGCTGTCGCGCTCGCGAGTCTCAGTAGTGACGCCCGCCTTGTGCCATTCGAGCTGCGCGCAACCGCCCAGCAGCGCAAAACCTGCAAGCAGAACAAGGGTAATCGACCGGGTTTCAATCATATTGGGTTAGAGTAGCATTTTGGCGCCGGGTTTCCCCGGCCATGCAAACCAAGGAGCGCGCAGTGCCGGAATCATTGTTGCAGGACGGTCTGGTGGTTTTTTCCAAGCGTGCGTGCCCGACCTGTGTGCTGATCGCAGGCGA
>JANNHN010000126.1:0-1916 GCA_031404395.1 Betaproteobacteria bacterium | reverse complement strand
CTGGTGTTTTAATCATAGGGTGAGCCAACTTTCAGCGTATCGAAGGGGTTCCGGTTGCGTATTGAACTGATCACCTTGGATGTACGGTATCGCACATAGCCACATCAAGCAAGCAAGCATGCATGCAGGCCGCTGGAAAGTTGTAATCACCCAGAGCTATATATAACCTGTTGTTTTTATTGATATTTTCTCAGTAATGTCTCAACGTTTTTCAATATGTAGGTTGGGGTGACGAAGGAACCCCAACGCTGAACCCAGTGCAAAGTAGTTAGAGTGTAGAGTGGAAAATCCCGAGTATTTGCAGCGGTCGCGCGTTGGGGTTCGCAAGCTCACCCCAACCTACCGGCTATTGAACATCAGATTCCGGACTCAGCCACGATGCATCCGGCGGCTCAGCGCACCAGTTGATTGATCTCAATGATGGGCAGCAGGATGGCGAGCACGATCAGCAGCACGATGCCGCCCATGACCAGAATCATTGCCGGCTCGAGCACCGTGAGGAAGACCGCCAGGCGTCGCTCGAGTGCCTGGGTTTCCAGGCGCGCGACGCGTTCGAGCATCTGTTCAAGTTTCCCGCTGGCCTCTCCGCTCGCCACCAGGTGCACCAGTAACGGCGGAAACGCACGTGTCTCTCCCAGAGCCCGCGCCAGACTCTCGCCTTCGCGCACGCGCCCGATGGTGCGCTCGATGGCTTCTGCCATTACCATGTTGGTCATTACCCGCGCACCGGCGCTGAGCGCGGCGAGCAGTGGTACACCGCCACCGACCAGAATCGCCAGCGTGCTCGCAAAGCGCGAGGTGTTGACGCCGCGAATCAGCGATCCCACCCAAGGCATGCGTAGCAACAGGACATGCCAGCGGCGCCTGGCCGCGGGACGGCGCAGCAACAGGCGTGCCGCTGCACCGGCGCCGACGATGAGCGCAACAAGATACGGCCAGTTCGCGCGCAGAAAATCGGAGAGGCTGATCAAGGCCCGGGTGAGCAAAGGCAGGCTCTGCCGCGACTGCTGGAACACCTGTACCACCTGCGGCACCACATAGATCAGCAGCCCGGTGACGATCATGACGGCGACAGCGGTGACCAGGATCGGGTAGATCAGTGCGAGACTGGTCTTTTGCCGCATCGCCTGACGGGCATCGAGATAATCGGCAAGATGCTGCAACACGGTCGGCAGCGCGCCCGACTCCTCGCCGCCATGTACCAGCGCCCGGTAGAAATCCGGAAAACTATTTCCGTAAACTCCCAGGGCGCCTGCCAATGAACTGCCGGCGGTGATCTCGGTCTTCACACCGGCAAGCACCTCCCGCGTCAGCGGCTCTGCGGCTTCTTCGATCAGGGCATTGAGTGACTGCTCCATCGTCAGGCCGGACTCCAGCAGTGTCGCCATCTGCCGGGTCACCAGACTCAGTTCGGCGGCAGACAATCCCCGCGCCCACACCTGGCGTGCGCGCTCGCGCGCGCGTACCGGGTCGATCACCGAGGGCAGCAAACCCTGTGCACGCAGCTGAATACGTGCCTGACGTGCCGTGTCGGCTTGCACTACGCCGGATACGGTGTGACCGGCGGCGTTCAGCGCCTGGTATTGGAACGCTTCCATGGTGGCGGCTGAAGTTTTCTGCTACTCGCGCGTTACGCGCACGACTTCTTCGAGACTGATCACGCCTTGACCCGCCCAGCGCATGCCGTCGTCGCGCAGCGAGCGCATGCCGCGCGACACCACATGTTCGCGCAGTGTCTGCTCGGCGGCGCGGTCGTGGATCAACCGGCGCAAGTCGTCATTGACCGTCAGCAGTTCGTAGATGCCGGTGCGACCGCGATAACCGGAGCCGTTGCAGGCGCTGCAGCCTTGTGCCGAGTAGAGGGTGCCATCGGTCGGCGCCAGGCCCAGGGCGCGCAGTTGTGCCGCGTCGGCGGC
>JANNHN010000125.1:0-5252 GCA_031404395.1 Betaproteobacteria bacterium | reverse complement strand
AAGGATGAAATGCTGGTGCGGCTGGAACTCGACGGCGAAAAGATCGTGCGCGAAGAGCGGCTGCTCAAGGACGTGCTCGGGCGCATCCGTGATGTGCGCGTGGGGCCGGATGGATTTGTTTATTTGCTGACCGATGAGCGGGATGGGGTGATGGCGCGGTTGGAGGTGGTGAAGTGATGATGAATCCTGATGCGGCCATCCCCGGCGCCTGCTTGCGAGGTTTAATCATATTGTATATAGTACTGTTAACCGTTCTGTAAAGCGTGCGACTTCGATGAATACTATTTCTGCAAATGACCTGAAAACCAAAGGTGTTGGCGCGATTGAGCAAGCACTGGAGATGCAGTCGGAGGCATCAGTAACGGTGCGCGGTCAGATGAAATATGTGGTGATGAGCCGCGAGCAATATCAGCATTTGCGTGAATGCGAGCTTGAGGCTGCCCTGGCTGAATCAAGGGCCGATATGGAAACGGGGCGTTTTGTCCGGGAATCCGTGGTGCAGCATATGAAAAGACTTGCTAAATTGGCGGCGTGATGGGGTGGCGGCTGGTTTTTACCCGGCAATATAACCGGCGTGCCGCCAGGTTTATTAAACGCCATCCCGATGTGACGGGGCAGTATGCGAAGGCGCTGCAATTGCTGGAAGCCAATCCTCATCACCCGTCCTTGCGACTTCATGCATTGCCGGGGAAGCTGGCGGGTTTACATAGCGTTTCGATTAATTTGAGCTATCGAATTACCCTGGAGTTTCTGCTTGCGGATCACGACATCGTACTGATCAACGTGGGTGATCACGACGAAGTTTATTGATCCGGGCCGCTCTCGTGCGGATACGCTGCGCATTCCCGGACCGACTTGAACTGGAATTACCGCGACATGAGTTTTCAATTGCACGATACCCCCGCCGCCTGGTCCGCTGCCGAGCTCGACGCCGACCGGCGCTGGCTGTTCACGCTGGACGATCGCGCGCGCTGTGACCTCGTTGCTGCGTTGACCCGCGCCATCGACCGCGACAAAACACTGTTTGATTACCGCCGCGAGGACTTTGATCCGGGTAGCGCGGGGCCGGTGATTGCGGCAGCGTTTGCCGAAATGCAGCGCGGGCGCGGCGTGGCGCTGATCCGCGGTTTGCCGCGCGAGGGGCTGGATGAAAAAGATTTCGAGGTGCTGACCTGGTGCATCGGTCTGCATCATGGCGTCGGCAGGCCGCAGGGCAAGGCAAGCCATTATGTGTCGGCGGTGCGCGATGCGGGTAATGCCTATCGTACCGGCACCGGCCGCGGTTATTCATCGAATGCGGAACTGGATTTCCATACCGATTCCGCCGATGTGGTGGCGCTGAGCTGTTACAACAAGGCAGCGTCCGGCGGCATGAGCATCACCACCAGTTCGGTGGCGGCGTACCATCACATGCGTGCCGAGCATCCGCAATTGGCGGATTATCTGCATCAACCCATTCATTTCAGCCGGCAGGGCGAGCAGGCGCCGGATGAGGCGCCGTCGTATCCGCATCCCATTTTCGACGAGTGCGGCGGCAAACTCTTCAGCAAATGGAACCGCAACCGCGTGACGTCCGCGCAAAAGCTGGACGGCGTGCCGAAACTGACGGCACCACACCGCGAGGCGCTGGAACAATTCGACGCGCTGGTGCGGCGGGCCGATCTCGCGCACACCATGTGGCTGCAGCCCGGTGATCTGCAGATCATCAACAGCCACGTCACGCTGCATTCGCGCACGGATTTCACCGACCATGCCGATCCGGCGCAGAAGCGCTTGTTGTTCCGGCTGTGGCTGGCGCCGCCGGACGGCGATGATCTGCCGGAGAGTTGGCGGGTGCTCTACAAAGCAGTCGGCAGGGGCGCAGTGCGCGGCGGCATCATCGGTCAGCAGCACGACGCGGTGCGCAAAACCTATGAGCAGCGGCAGGCGGCGGCGTTGGGTATGCGTCTGACAGATGTATAAAAAAGCGGCATAAAACATCAATAAAAACAACTAGTTACTATTATTCTGCGCAGGCAGTAGCGCAGGCTTCGGCCTCGATCTGCAGCGTCACGTGTTTGATGTCGAAGCGGTCGTGCAGTACGCGTTGTGCTTCATGCAGAATGTCGTCAGCGCTGTGTTCTGCGCTGCGCGTCACCAGATGCGCAGTGAGCGCCGGTTCCGCGGTGCTCATCGCCCACACGTGCAGGTCGTGAACCGACACCACGCCGGGGATCGCCTGCAGGCAGTCGCGCACCTCCGGCAGCTTGATGTGTTCGGGCACGCCGTCGAACAGCAGATGCAGTGATTGCCGGAACAGCGACCAGGTGCCGATGACGACCACAAGCGCGATGATCAGGCTCGTCAGCGGATCGATCCACGTCCAGCCCTGCCACAGGTACAGCGCGCCGGCAGCAACCACGCCCAGCGACACCAGCGCGTCGGCGGCCATGTGCAGGAAGGCGCCGCGGATGTTCAGGTCGGTTTTGCGGCCGGCCATGAACAGCGCGGCAGTCGCGGCATTGATGAGGACGCCGATGGCGGCGACCAGCATCACGGTGCCGGCGGCGATCGGCGCGGGTTCCTGAAAGCGCTGCACGGCTTCCCAGCCCAGTGAACCCATGGCGACCAGCAGGATGATGGCGTTGACAAAACTGGCGAGGATGGAGCCGCGGCGCCAGCCGTAAGTCTTGCTGTCGCTGGGCTGCAGTCGCGCCGCAGCGAACGCTGCCCATGCCAGCAGCAGGCCGCCGACGTCACCGAGGTTATGCGCGGCATCGGCCAGCAGCGCCAGCGAGCCGGTGACCCAGCCGTAATACGCTTCGATGATGACGAAGCTCAGGTTGAGCGCGATGCCGATGCCGAACGCGCGTCCCTGACCGGGCATGGGATGGTCGTGCCCGTGGGGATCGTGCGTGTGCTGATGGGCGTGCGGCTGGCTCATGGTATGCAAGCGTAACGCATTGCGCGCGGTGCGGGTCAGCGCGCTTTTGCGCGTGCCGCAATCACCGCGTCGATCACCGGGTGGATGCTCCCCGGTTCGACCGGGAATTGTTCCGGCATGCCCATTTTCACCATATCGCGGAGCATGGCGGTAGTGGTGCGCGTCATGCGGTCGGTGGAGTCCATGGCGTGCAGCAGGTCCAGGCATTCCTTCATTTCGTGGATGCGCCGTTCACAATGCACCGCGGTGCCGCAGATGTAGCGTTTGATGATTTTCTGGAAGGGAATATCGTTGAACGTCACCGAGACATCTTCGACCACTTCATCGAGGATGCCGCGGCGCCGCGCGGCTTCCATGGTTTCGAGCAGAATGCCGGCGAGGCCTTTCATCAGTACGCTGCGGATCAGTTTCATCGCGCTGGCGTCGCCGGGTTGCGCACCGACGACATTGATGACCATGCCGTGCGGCGTCATCAGGTCGCGGAATGCCGCGGCATGCGGGCCGCTGGCGACGATGGGCGACTGGAGCCCCATGACATCGACCGGCCCCATGATCGCGGCATCGACAAAGCGGGCAGCATTGCCGACCATCGCCGCGGCTTTTTCCATGTTCCCGGCCGAGTTGGTGCTGGCATCGACGTACAGGTGATCGGGGCGCAGGTGTTTGTGGATTTTTTTCAGCGCGGCGAGTGCGGCTTTGCCCGGCGTCAGCACGATGATGATGTCTGATTTTTTTGCCAGCGTGCCGACGGTTTTCACCAGCTTCACGCCGCAGGCTTGCGCGCGCTCAAAGGCAGGATCGCCGGGTTGGGCCTTGGCGCCGCTGCGGCTGTAGGCAACGATGTGTGTCAGACCGGCCTGCGAGAAATCTTTGGCAAAGCGGGCGGCGGCTTCCCCGAAGCCGAGCAGACCGAGGCGCAGGGGCTGGGAATTCATACGGGTGTTTTCCGATAGAGGTTGTACTGTGGTGACGTGCTGTTGTTTGTCTGGCACGAATGCCGATGCAGAATCAACGCGCGCCGGCCCTGCGCAGCAGCCGGACGATGGCTTCCTGTCCGCGCTGCTCGGCATGGGCCAGCGGGCTCATGCCCTGGCGATCGGCCAGATTGACGCTGGCGCCGTGTTCGATCAGCAGACGGACAATTTCGACATGCGCCGGGCCGCCGTTGCCGAGGATGATGGCTTCGAGCAGCGCGGTCCAGCCGAGATTATTGACGTGATTCAGGTTGATGCCCGACTTGACCAGCACGCCGACCGTCTCGACGTGCCCGTAATGGCAGGCGGGGATCAGCGCCGTGCCGCCGTAGCGGTTGGTGCTGGCGAGATTGGCGCCGGCGGCCAGTGCGAGGCGCACGATTTCGGTGTGACCGTGCGCGCCGGCCAGCAGAAACGCGCTGTCGTAAATGGTGTCCTGCGCGTTGACGTCGGCGCCGCGCTCGATCAACAGTCGCGCGGCTTCGACATGGCCGTCCTGCGTGGCGGCGAGCACTGCATTGCGGCCGCGCGCGTCGCGTCCGTTCACCGGCGTGCCGGCGTCGAGCAATTGGCGGACTGTCGCGGTGTCGCCGCGTTCAGCGGCTTCGATCAGCGCTGCCGGCGAGGACAGCGCGGCCAGGGGCAGCAGCAGGGTGGCGGCGAGCAGGGCAGTGAGCGTCTGGCGGATTGTTGCAGGCATGGTCTGGAGGTTCAGGCGTGGGCGCTCAGGTCCGGAGGATATGTGAATTAAAACGGTGAATTAAAACGGTGAAACAAAACGGCCCCGCAATTTATTCCGCGGGGCCGTGTCTGGTGCATTTCTGACCGGAGGGGTGTCAGTTTGCCGTAACGTTGGCCGCTTTGACGACTTCTCCCCATTCGACGACTTCACGTTTGAGCAGTTCGCCGAAGGCTTCCGGCGTGCCACCCGCGGGTTCCAAGCCATCCAGCGCGATGCGTTTGGCGAAGTCCGGGTCCTTGATGGCCTTGTTGATCTCGCCGTTCAGCCGGTCGATGATCGCCTTGGGTGTGCCCTTGGGGGCGATCACGCCATGCCAGTTGTTGACCTGATACTTGTAGCCGGCTTCCATTACGGTCGGCATGTTGGGCAATGCGGGCAGGCGCTTGGGCGACGACACGGCGAGGCCGCGCAACCGTCCGTTGCCGATATGTCCGATCACTGCCGACACTGCAGCAACCATCATCTGCGTGTGGCCGGCAATGGTGTCGATGACGCCCGGCCCCGTGCCCTTGTAGGGAATGTGGGTGATCTTGATGCCGGTGCGCATCGCGAAGAGTTCCGACGACAGGTGGGTGATGCCGCCGTTGCCGGTGCTGGCGTAGTTGAGTTGAGT
>JANNHN010000124.1:0-1627 GCA_031404395.1 Betaproteobacteria bacterium | reverse complement strand
TACCGGTGCGGCGAGCTCGGTGAACTTGTCGTTCAATTCCTCATCGCTCAGCGGCAACTCGGGATCACCCTTGCGGTAGGGCTGGAAATGCCCGAACTTGCGGCCGTCGTTGAGTTCAACTTCCACCTGCGCCGCGCGCTGGCCCGGATAACCCTTGGACAGCACCGGATCGGCCACGGGTTCTATTTTTTTGATCAGTGCCCGCACGTCGGCATCATTCAGCCGCTCGGGCAGGAAGGCATTGAGCCGCACGCTGCCGTGTACCAGCGCATGCGCTACCGTGTACTGAATGCTGAACTTGGCCTGGTAATCGCCTTCCGGATTGGCGTTGTTGATGATGTCCAGCCCCGCCTTGTAGGTGGCGAGCTTGATGTGTTTGATGTCTTTGTGCGTGAACCGGTGTTGCTTCTGCAAATGCAGCACGCCGTCGATCGACGGGAAGGTGTGGCCGCAGCAACCATGATTTTTAAAGGTGACGTGGTTGATGTGGTAGTCCTTGCCCAGACCGCGCGTGGCCTTGCTCCAGTCGGGATTCACGCTCATGGCGTTGCCGAAACCGAATTCGCCCTCGATGATATCCAGTGCGCCGGTGACGCCTTTCACTGCCGCCATCGCCGCCCAGCAGCCGGCGTCGGCGGCATGGCCGCCGTGCAGCGGCTTGGTCATCGCCTGCGAGCGAAAAGCCTGCTGCAGGCCGGAGGCAAAGCTGCCGACAGTGGCCAGCGCGTGCATGAACTGTTCCTTGTTCGCGCCGAGGATGGTGGCTGCCGCGGCTGCCGCACCGAAAGCACCGACGGTGCCGGTGGTGTGCCAGTATTTGTAATGCGAGGGCATGATGGCCTCGCCGATCCGCGTGGAGATTTCATAACCGACGATCACGCCGCGCAGGAATTTTTCGCCCGAAGCGCCGCCGGCCTGCGCCGCAGCCAGCGCCGCGGAAATTACCGGACTGCCCGGGTGATAACCGGCATCGCGATAAATGTCGTCGAACTCCACCGAGTGTGAGGCAGCGCCGTTGATCAGCGCCGCAGCGCGCAAGGTTGCACGACGGCCGGTGGCCAGCCGTGCACGACCGCGGTCGAGATCTTCGGCAAAGGCTGCTTCCATCAGGATCGCGGGGGTGACGACGCTGCCCGGCAACAGCGCCGCGTACCAATCAATCACCGCGCGCTTGGCGTGATGGATGACGTCGGGCGGCAGCGCGGCAGTCTGTTCGCGTATGGCGTAATCGGCGAGTTGTTGCAGCAGCATGATCGGTCTCCTTGATATTTGTGATCTTGCCTGTGTTATTGCCTGTCTGTCATTGATGCCGTTCAGCGGCGAACGATTGACAAACAATCAGGCCATCAACGGCAATCACCCCTTCATGTTCTTTTTTGACGATCAGCGGATTGATTTCCGCCTCGGCAATATCATCAAGTGCCGCCAGCTGTGAAAATGCTGCAACCGCCTGCGCCAGCGCCGCGCAATCGCCGCGCGGCAGGCCGCGATAGCCACGGATAATAGATAACCCTTTGATTTCATTAATCATTTCTGCCGCGGTTGCTACTGACACCGGCGCCAGCCGCATCGCGATGTCATGGTAAACCTCGGCCAGTACGCCGCCCACGCCAATTACGATCAGCGG
>JANNHN010000123.1:0-2051 GCA_031404395.1 Betaproteobacteria bacterium | reverse complement strand
CAGCATCAACAACACCGGCCCCGGCCTGAACAAGGTCGGCCCGGCGACGACGTTCGAAGTGCTGAATGACTTTCAGACCTGGATATGCACGTTCGCGATGCTGATCGGCCGGCTGGAACTGTTCACGGTGCTGATTGTCTTCACTCCGGTGTTCTGGCGTAAATAACCCCTGTACCGGCGTGATAACCAACTGCCGGATAATCACCGTCCGGCTTTACAATAGACCAGCAAGCCAATGGACAGCGTTAACCTTACCCAGCATTTCCTGATTGCCATGCCCGCCATGGTCGATCCCCATTTTGCCCGGACGCTGACGCTGGTCTGCGAGCACAACGAGCGCGGCGCGCTGGGCCTCGTGATCAACCGCCCGACTGATCTCAATCTTCACGGCCTGCTGGAACAGATCAAGGTTCCCACCGAAACCGCCACTTTTCGCGGTGTGCCGGTGTACTACGGCGGGCCCGTGCAGGTCGATCGCGGTTTCGTGCTGCACCAGCCGCTGGGCGCCTGGCAATCCACGCTGGCGGTCGGAACGGACATCGGCCTGACGACGTCCAAGGACATTCTCGAGGCGGTGGCACGCGGCGAAGGTCCGCCGCAAATACTGGTCACGCTGGGCTACGCCGGCTGGGCGCCGGGCCAACTGGAACACGAGCTGGCGCAGAACGCCTGGCTGACCGTGCCGGCACAGGCCGATATCCTGTTCGACATGCCTGCCGAGGAACGCCTGGCGGCGGCGATGCACGCGCTGGGCGTGGACTACGCCAGCCTGTCCGACATCGCCGGACACGCGTGAGTGCGCGGCCGCTGCGCGGCGCGGTGCTCGCCTTCGATTTCGGCGAGAAGCGTATCGGCGTCGCTGTCGGCGAGATCGAACTGGCCATTCCCCACGCGCTGACGGTCATCGCCGCCGAGGACAACGACCGCCGTTTTGCCGAAATCGCCACGTTAATCGCTGAATGGCGACCGGTGCGGCTGGTGGTCGGCGTCGCCAGCCACGCCGACGGCAGCGAACACGAAACCGGGCGCCTCGCTCGCCGCTTCGGCCAGCGCCTGACCGGGCGTTTCAGCCTGCCGGTCGATTTTGTCGATGAGCGGCTGACCTCGCATGCAGCGGAAGCCGCGCTGCGGGAGAGCGGGGTGCGGGCAGACAAGCGCGCCGCGCTGCTCGACGCGGCGGCGGCCGCTGAAATCCTGCGCACCTGGTTCGAAATGCCCCTGGAAAATCGGGTTTGAGGCGCCCGCCGGCATTTTAGCGGCACGTCGATTGTGTTAGGCTACGGCCCGCCATGCCGGCTAACCCGCTTCCTGATGCCGAGCAACTGCTCGCATCGCTGACTGACCGGATGCGGCCCGCCGTCGGGCCGAACACCGGACTGGTGGGTATTCATACCGGCGGCGTGTGGCTCGCCGAACGGCTGCACCAGGCGCTCGGCATCAAATTCCCCCTCGGCACCCTCGACGTTTCGTTCTACCGCGACGACTTCAACAAGAAGGGTTTGCGCCGCAACGTCAAGAGTTCCGATATCCCGTTCGACATGGACGGCAGCGACGTAGTCATCGTTGATGATGTGCTCTATACCGGGCGCACCATCCGCGCGGCGATGAATGAGTTGTTTGACTACGGTCGCCCGGCCAGCATCCGGCTCGCCGCGCTGGTTGATCGCGGCGGCCGCGAACTGCCGATCGCCGCGGATTACATCGGCACCGCGGTAACCGTTCTACCCGGCGAAAACATCGAACTGACACGCGACGCGCAGGGCCGGCTCGCGCTGCGGCTGAACCGGGACTGACGCACCATGTGGCTCAATCCTGCCAACCCGCAGCTCAACAAGAACGGCGAACTGCACCATCTGCTGTCGCTGGAAGGACTGCCTGCCGACGTGCTGCGGCAGATCCTCGACACCGCGACATCGTTCGTCGGCATCACCCAGCGCGAAGTCAAGAAAGTGCCGCTGCTGCGCGGCAAAGCGGTGTTCAACCTGTTCTTTGAACCATCGACGCGCACCCGCACAACGTTCGAGATTGCCGCCAAGCGACTGTCAGCGGAT
>JANNHN010000122.1:0-3042 GCA_031404395.1 Betaproteobacteria bacterium | reverse complement strand
TTTCGGCGGCAAGGTCACTCTGCACTGCGGCGGGGTGCATGCCGCGAGCCTTCTCGTTCCGGTCATTCCCGAACGAACGGACTGATGTCCGCCGCAGGGTTTGCATGCTTGCGGCGTTCAGGCTCCGATCAGGACTCCGCCGCCTTGCCGTCCACCACGCGCAGTGCCGGACGTCCCGCCGGTGCGCGCAATTCGTGTTTATCAGCAAACAGCAGGCATTGCGGCCCGAGTTCATCGACGGTGTTGCAGCCGAGCAGCGCCATGTTGCGATGGATTTCATCGCGGTAGATTTCGAGCGCGCGCGCGGCGCCCGCTTCGCCGCCGGCCGCCACGCCGTAGAGTGTCGAGCGGCCGACCATCACCGCGGTGGCTCCCAGCGCCAGCGCTTTGACTACGTCGCTGCCGCGGCGGATGCCGCTGTCCATGAACACGGTGGCGTGGCTGCCTACGGCGTCCACGATTTCCGGCAGCACTTCAATCGGCGAGACGATGCCGTCGAGGTTGCGCCCGCCATGATTCGAGACATCGATGCCGTCCGCGCCGTGATCCACCGCGGACTTCGCGTCCTGTGGGTCGAGGATGCCCTTGACGATGAGCTTGTGCGGCCAGATCTTGCGCAGCGCGTCGAGGTCATCCCAACTGATCGAGTCGGTGCGCAGGCTGGAGCGGCCCATCGGCCCGCGGGTCATTTTGGCCTTGGCCGCGGCGGGGTAGTTGGCATACATCGGCATGCCGGTGGTGACCAGGTAGCGCAGCATCGTGCCGAACAGCCAGCGCGGGTGCGTCATCATGTCGTAAACGTTGCGCGTGGAGAACGTGAACGGGATGGTGAAGCCGTTGCGGATGTTGTATTCGCGGTTGCCGGACGATACGCCGTCCACGGTCACCACCAGCGCCTTGTAGCCGGCGGCCTTGGCGCGCTCGACCAGTTCATGCGAGAGCGATCTGTCGGGCCACATGTAGAGCTGGAACCACAGTTCGCCGCCGGCTTCGTCGGCGACGCGCTCCATCGCGGTCATCGAGCCGGTGGCGAGGGTGAAGGGGATTCCGGCGGCGCGCGCGGCGCGGGCGAGTGCCAGTTCGCCTTCGTACCACATCAGGCCCGCGGTGCCGGTGGGGGCGATGATCAGCGGCATCTTGTGCTTGACGCCGAATATGGTGGTGTCCTGCGTGCGCTTCGATACATCCACCAGCGTGCGCGTCCTGAAGCGCAGGCGGTCGAACACGCTGCGGTTGTTTTTCAGCGAGATTTCGTCTTCAGTGCCGCGATCCATGAATTCGAACAATCCCCGCGGTACGCGTTGCAACGCGATGTCGCGCAGGTCGAATATGTTGTAGGCCTTCAGGTCGTCGCTCATGCGGTGTGTTCCTTGGTGAAAAGGGCGGCGTTCAATGCCGTTTGTAGTGGATGTAATAATGTGGACGTAATGCGGATTGCGCAACGCGGCCGATGCCCGAAAATACTCCGAACCGGCCTGTTGTGGCCAGTGGCCGGTGACTTTTTAATGAGTCCGCGATCCGGTTGTGCAGGTAGATGCGGGATATTGGCGCGGTGATTCCGCAATCCTGTGCGGTGGCTGGATTTCGGTGTTGTAGTTGTAGGGCGGGAGTAGCGCAGCGCCCCCCCAAGTGGGCTTCCTTCGGGGCGGATCCCGCCGTTCAGTGGTGATCCGCTGCGCTACTCCCGCCTTGCAGGTGAGCGTTCCCGGTTGCCGGGAATTCTGAATTATTCAATACATTTAACAGGTTACTTGCGTCTTTGACAGTAAAATAGTAACTTTCGCCTGTGTGCATCAATCGGGAGGTGGCATCGTTCGTCTCATCCTGACATGGCGCGGGTTATTGGCGGTGCTGTTGCTGTCAATTCCGTGGGCAACCGGCGCAGCCGGTCTGGGCAAACTCACTGTGCTGTCGGCGATGGGCGAGCCGCTCCGGGCCGAAATCGATTTGCTGTCATATCAGGACGAATGGGCAACCTTGACGCCGCGTCTGGCGTCGCCTGATATCTACCCGCTGGTGGATTTTCGCTACAACCCGGCGCTGAACGGGGCGAGCCTGAACATCCGCAAACACCTGAACGGGCGTTACTTTATCGAGGTCACCTCCGATCGGCCGGTCAACGAGCCGTTCGTCCATCTGCTGGTCGAGCTCGACGGGAACGCGCTGCGCATCGTTCGCGGGTACACCGTACTCCTGGATCCATACGGCTACGGTCCGCCGCGGGATACTGCGGCAACGGAATTTTTGCCCGTAGTTGTTGCCGTCGCCATTCCCGCAGTTCCACCCGCGACTCTGCGCGCACCGGCGTCGCCGCGTGTCCCACGGGTGCCGGGCAACGTCGATGCGAACGCGAAAACGCTGGCCGGAATGCTCAAGCGGGTCGCGGCGCTGGAACTCGCGGTCCAGGCATTGCAGCGCAAGCTGGAAATGCCGGACGCAGTCGCGGCTGTGCCGAAACCTGCAGCGGAGGAGCCGCCCGTCGCCGCCACAGCACTGATAGACCCGGGCAAGCAGGCAGCCGCCACATCACCTGCGCCGCTGCAGCCAGTCGCGCCGGCGGTGCGCGAACAACCGGCAGCGACAATCGAATCACCCCCGCGTCGTGCGCGGAGTTGGACGGATTCGATACTCAACGAGGCGCTGCTGGTGTTGGCGGGCGGCGCTCTGTTACTGGTGGGTTGGCTGGTTTACGTGATGTGGGGCCGACCTCCAGCGAAGAAGTAACTGGTGTTCAGTGACCATGGCACTATCTTACTCAGTAGTCGATAAATAGGGCGACCATTGTGGAACTTCTTAGTGATTTATGTAGGGTGGGCAAAGCGCAGCGTGCCCACCATGTAACGCTTGGCGTGTCCGCGTGGGCACGCTGCGCCCCGAAGGAAGTCCTCTTGAGGGGCGCTTTGCCCACCCTACGTGCTAAGGAAACTCTGAACAAGTCCTTCGACGGGCTCAGAGCCTGTCCCGGACTTGATCCGGGGACGAACGGCAAGTTGTTGATTCCGTTCGTGGTGAGCTTGTCGAACCATGAGCGGAATCCACTTG
>JANNHN010000121.1:0-2703 GCA_031404395.1 Betaproteobacteria bacterium | reverse complement strand
GTCTTGAAGCGGTAGAGCGGCGCCACCGGGCCGAAGGTTTCCTCATGAGTGACTTTCATGTCGGTGGTTACATTGGCAAGCACCGTGGGCTGGAAAAACTGTCCGCCCTTCTCGTGACGCTTGCCACCGGTCAGGACTTTGGCGCCCTTGGCCAGCGCATCGGCAATGTGTTCTTCCACTTTCTCGACGCCTTTCATGTCGATCAGCGGTCCCTGCGTATTGCCGTCCTCGAGACCGTTGCCGACTTTCATCTGCCCCACCTTGTCGGCAAGCATCTTGGCAAATTTGTCATAGACACCGTCCTGTACCAGGATACGGTTGGCACAAACGCAGGTTTGTCCGGTATTGCGAAACTTGGAGGCCATCGCGCCTTCAATGGCCGATGTCAGATCCGCGTCGTCAAACACGATGAACGGCGCGTTGCCGCCCAGCTCCAGCGACACTTTTTTCACGGTGCTGGCGCACTGCTGCATCAGCAGTTTGCCGACTTCGGTGGAACCGGTGAAGGTAAACTTGCGCACCAGCGGATGCGTGGTCAGCTCCTTGCCGATCGGTCCTGAAGAACCGGTAATCACCGACAACACCCCCTTCGGGATGCCGGCGCGCTCGGCGAGTTCGCACAGCGCCAGCGCCGAATACGGTGTCTGCGACGCGGGCTTGATGACCATGGTGCAGCCGGCGGCCAGCGCCGGGCCGGCTTTGCGCGTGATCATGGCGTTCGGAAAATTCCACGGCGTCACCGCCGCGCACACGCCGATCGGCTGCTTGATGACGACGATGCGCTTGTCCGGGGCGTGCGTCGGGATGGTGTCGCCGTAAATGCGTTTGCCTTCTTCGGCAAACCATTCAATGAAAGACGCACCGTAGGCGATCTCGCCGCGCGACTCACTGATCGGCTTGCCCTGCTCGACCGTCATCAGCTTCGCCAGGTCTTCCTGGTTGGCCATGATCAGTTCAAACCATTTGCGCAGGATGTTGGAGCGTTCCTTGGCCGTCCTGGCACGCCACGCCGGCCACGCTGCGTTGGCGGCCTCGATCGCCCGCCGTGTTTCAGTTGCACCCATTTTGGGCACTGTGCCGACCTGCTCGCCATTCGCCGGGTTATGCACAGCGAGGGTGGATTTGTCGTCGGCATCTGTCCACGCGCCGTCGATATAACACTGCTGGCGGAACAGGCTTTTGTCTTTCAGTTCCATTGCCGATTTGGCTTTCTGCAACATGAATAACTCCTTGCTGGATAGGGCAAAAACTCAGGGGGAATCCGGAAAATCCATGAATCGCGTATGGCATTTCATGGCAATTGCTGCAGTATAACAAACACATTTCGACCAAACTCTGACCAATCGCACATTCCAATTAAGTGTCAAGTCGATACAGCGTTGCGCCATAACCACACTGTCTGCGCTCAACAGCACTGTGCGCTATCAGTCCGGCAAATGATTGTTATAATGAAAAAATAGCGCTTGTTGCATCACAACAATCAAGGGATAGCACATGTTTCACCTCGCCCGGCGCCTGATACTGGTCTGCGCCCTCGCAGGATTTTCCGTACTCAGCGGCTGCGCTACCACCGGCGATCCGCGTGATCCGCTCGAATCGGTCAACCGCGGCATCTATCACTTCAACGATGGCGTGGACACCATGCTGGTGAAGCCGCTGGCGGAGGTCTATCGCGGCGTGATTCCGCAGTTGGTACGCACCGGCGTCAACAACGTGTTCTCCAACCTGAACGACGTCATCGTAGCCCTCAATAACCTGCTGCAGGGAAAGTTCGACGCCGCGTTATCCGATATCGCGCGCCTCATGATCAATACTACCGTCGGCCTGCTCGGTATCTTCGACATTGCCACCGAGGCCGGCCTGGAAAAACATGACGAAGATTTCGGCCAGACGCTGGGTTATTGGGGCGTCGGCGACGGCGCCTATCTGGTGCTGCCTTTTCTCGGCCCACGCACCGTCCGCGATACCGCCGGCCTGATCGTCGATATCAAGACTGATCCCGTGACATACATTGATCCGACGCGTGACCGCAATGCCACTCTCAGCCTGCGGCTGGTAGCACAACGGGAAAGACTGCTGGGCGCGAGCAAAGTGCTGGAAGTCGCCGCACTCGATGAATACGCCTTCGTGCGTGACGCCTATCTGCAGCGGCGGCACAACCTGATTTACGACGGCAATCCGCCGCGGGAAAAAGATGACGGCGCCAGCGCACCCCGCGATATCGGCCCGGTGGTGGAGCATGCACCCCAGAACGAGCCGGCCTTGCTGTGGAGCGGCACGCCGCTGACGCCGGCTGAAGAAGAGTTGCTCCGGTTGCGTCCGGCGGAACCGCATACCACGGTACCCGCGGCTGAAGCGCCCCGCGTCGTGCGACTCTGGCTGCCGCCGCAGTAATCATTGCCCGACGCTGCTCCGGGCTCAGCCTCCTTATGTGCCGCCCGGCGCAGTTCCGGGCCAAGCCCTCTTATGCCGCCCGGCGCAATTCCGGGCCAAGCCCTCTTATACCGCCCGGTGCAGTTCCGGGCTAAACCCCCTTATACCGCTGGCGGCGCGCCCAGTGTCGCCTTTTTCACGTTATCCATCACCGCCATCGCTGAACTGACCAGCGTCGCCACGTCAGCCACGTTCGCCGGCACGATCAGCGTGTTGTTGGTGCGCGCGAGATGGGCAAAGGCGTTGACGTAGAGCTTCGCCACTTCCAGG
>JANNHN010000120.1:0-10121 GCA_031404395.1 Betaproteobacteria bacterium | reverse complement strand
CCGCTGTACCAGGCGCCGGAGCGTTCTTTCGTCAATGCGGGGGTATGTGCCAAGCGCAAGGGTGATGATGTGGCCGCGAAGACATTTTTTCTGCGCGCCGTGACCATACGGCCCAATCAGTCCCAGGCACTTTTCCACCTGGCTGACATCTCATATACCGAGAAAAATTATGCGGCGTCGCAGGGATTTCTGCGCCGGTATGCCCAATCTTCGCCGGCTACAGCCGATGTGCTCTGGCTGGCGGTGCGGGTGGAGCGCAAGCTGGGTAATTCGATGGCCGAACAAAGCTACTCGCAGCAGTTGCGTAAGAATTTTCCGGAGTCGAAAGAGGCGGCGGCCTTGCTGGCAGGCCAGTTTGACTGACCATGGCTGAATCTGAAGGCAACGACATCCCAACTGCACCTGGCCCGCGACCGGGCAAGTTGCTGGCGGAAGCGCGTGCGCGCAAAAACCTCACGATTCCCGAGATTGCACAGCAACTGAAACTGTCGACCTCGCAGATTGAGGCGCTGGAGGCCGATGCCTATACGCGACTTCCAGGCACTGTGTTCGTGCGTGGATTTGTGCGCAACTATGCGCGCCTGGTCAATCTGGATGGCGAAGTGTTGATTGGCGCACTTGATTTGCCGCATCAGCCCACTACCGCCAGCGCAGCGGTGCCGCGTTCGAGCAATATCCCGTTCCCCGATCGCCATCCGTCACGCTGGCCGCGTTATGCGGCCGCGTTGATATTGTTGGTCAGTGCGCTCGCGTTATTTATATTGCTGACCGATGAGCGGGAGGTCGTGGTAATTGCACACACGCCGCCTGC
Source organism: Betaproteobacteria bacterium (assembly GCA_031404395.1). GTDB lineage: Bacteria > Pseudomonadota > Gammaproteobacteria > Burkholderiales > SG8-41. The sequence goes on along the minus strand of JANNHN010000120.1, from coordinate 9,310 downwards.
ATCTGCGCCTGCGTCTGCAGCGCCGTCGTCCGCAACAGTACCTGAAACAAAGCCCGCAACAGCGTCTGATACACTGCCGCCGGCACCGACGGTGAATACGCTGCCACAGCAGACTCCTCTCAGCGCGCCAATGCCAGCCGTAGCCGTGCCGGCTGCAACGGCGTCAGTAGTCGCAGCGGAGGGGCGTACTGTGGCGAGTGCATCGGTCCGGTCTTCCAGTGTGGCTGAAGTGCATTTCACTTTTGCCACGGAATCCTGGGTTGAGGTGCGCGACAGGAGTAATCGCATATTGCTGTCGCAACTCAATCCCGCAGGCACTGAACAGCGACTGCAAGGGCGCGCCCCGCTGACGCTGGTGGTGGGCAACGCGCATGGCGTACGCCTGACTTATAAAGGTGCGCCAATCGACCTTGCGTTGCATACCCGCGTCGAAGTCGCGCGGCTCACCCTGGAATAGTCTGATGGCCTGTCTGCCTGCTTACGGACCTGCGCTGCGTCGCCGCAGCGTGGGCGTGAATATTGCCGGCGTTACTGTCGGTGGCGGCGCCCCGATCGTCGTGCAGTCGATGACCAACACCGATACCGTGGATGTCGCCGCGACGGTGGCGCAGGTTGCCGCACTGGCGAGCGCCGGATCGGAGATAGTGCGGATCACCGTCAACAATGCCGAAGCGGCCGCAGCAGTGCCGGTAATACGCGATGAACTTGACCGGCTCGGCGTCAACGTTCCGCTGGTCGGTGATTTTCATTTCAACGGTCACCGTCTGCTGACGCAGCATCCGGCATGCGCCGAAGCACTGGCGAAGCTGCGCATCAACCCCGGCAATGTCGGGCGCGGCTCGAAGCGCGATGAACAATTCGCCACGATGATCGAAATGGCCTGTCGCTTCGACAAAGCGGTGCGCATCGGCGTCAACTGGGGCAGTCTGGATCAGGAATTGCTGGCGCGGTTGATGGACGAAAACGCCGCCAGCGCGCACCCGCAGGATGCCACGGTCGTCATGCGTGCAGCGCTGGTCACGTCAGCTCTGGAGAGCGCACGCCAGGCTGAAGCGCTGGGGTTGGCGCATGATCGCATTGTGTTGTCGTGCAAGGTGAGCGGCGTTCAGGATTTGATCGCCGTGTACCGCGATCTCGCAGAGCGCTGCGATTACCCGCTGCATCTCGGTTTGACCGAGGCGGGCATGGGGTCGAAGGGCATTGTCGCATCGACGGCAGCGATGGCCGTATTGCTGCAACAAGGCATAGGCGACACTATTCGCGTGTCGCTGACACCGGAGCCCGGCGGCGATCGCACGCGTGAGGTGGTGGTTGCACAGGAAATGCTGCAGACCATGGGTCTGCGTTCGTTTGCGCCGCTGGTGATTGCCTGTCCCGGCTGCGGGCGTACGACCAGCACGGTGTTCCAGGAACTGGCAAATCGTATTCAGGGATATCTGCGAGCGCAGATGCCGGAGTGGCGCGGCCGTTATCCCGGCGTGGAAGACATGCACGTCGCGGTCATGGGTTGCGTGGTCAATGGACCGGGAGAAAGCAAGCAGGCCAACATCGGCATCAGCCTGCCGGGATCCGGTGAGAATCCGGTGGCGCCGGTATTTGTCGACGGCGTGAAAACCGTCACCCTCAAAGGCGACAACATCGCCGGAGAATTCCAGCGCATTGTCGATCAGTATGTGCGCGAGCATTACGGTGCGCCTGCTGCTGCGGCAGCCATAGCGGCGCCGGCTGGCGTTGCCGATCGCGTGCAGACATGACGAAAACCGTGCAGGGCATACGCGGCATGAACGATGTGCTTCCGGCGGAAGCGCCGCGCTGGGCGTTTTTCGAAGACACCGTGCGGCGGTGGGTAGACAGCTACGGCTATCAGGCGATCCGCATGCCCATCCTCGAGCGCACCGAGCTGTTTGTGCGCTCCATAGGCGAAGTGACGGACATCGTCGAAAAAGAGATGTACACCTTCACTGACGCACTGAACGGCGAGGAACTGGCGCTGCGTCCGGAAGGCACGGCGTCCTGCGTGCGCGCCGTGATTGAGCACAATTTGCTCTACCCGGGGCCGCAACGACTCTGGTACTGGGGCCCGATGTTCCGTCATGAGCGTCCGCAGAAAGGCCGTTACCGCCAGTTTCATCAGGTCGGGGTCGAAGCACTGGGATACGCAGGGCCGGATATTGATGCGGAACACATCATCATGTGCGCACGTCTGTGGCGGGCGCTGGGGCTTGCCGGTATCGAGCTCGAAATTAATTCACTTGGATCAACTGCAGCGCGCGCCCGTTATCGCAGCCGGCTGGTGACTTATCTTGAGCAGCATGCCGCCGTGCTGGATGCTGATGCGCAGGGGCGCCTGCATACCAACCCCTTGCGCATACTCGACAGCAAGAATCCGGCGTTGCAGACGGTGATTGCCGCGGCGCCGCAGCTCGCGGATGATCTCGATGATGAGTCGCTGCAGGCGTTTACGACGTTGCAGGGCGCGCTACGGGCTGCCGGTATAGCCTTTCGCGTGAATCCACGCCTGGTACGCGGTCTGGACTATTACAATGGCATTGTTTTTGAATGGGTGACCAAACGCCTCGGTGCACAGGGCACGGTATGTGCGGGCGGGCGCTACGACGGACTCATTGAGCAGATCGGCGGCAAGCCCGCGCCGGCCTGCGGATTTGCGATGGGAGTGGAGCGGCTGCTGGCGTTGATGACAGAGAGCGGAGTGGCTGTACCGGCGAGCAATCCCGATGTTTATGTGGTACGGCAGGGTACTGCCGCAGAGACTTACGGCGAGCGACTCGCCGAACAATTGCGGGATGCCGGATTCGCCGTGATCCTGCATTGCGGCGGCGGCAGTTTCAAGTCGCAGATGAAAAAAGCGGATGCCAGCGGCGCGCGTTATGCAGTGGTCGTGGGCGATGATGAGGCAGCGGCAGGGATGCTCAGCGTCAAGGCGCTGCGGGTGGCAAGGGAACAGGTACGCGTCTCGTTGGCTGAGGCGTGTGAGATTATAAAATCAAGGTAAATCAATGGCTTACGATCTGGAAGAGCAAGAACAACTGGCGGAATTCAAGGCCTGGTGGACGCAGTACGGCAGACTGCTCATCGTCGGCGTCCTCGGCGGGCTGCTGGTGATCGGCAGCGTGTACGGCTGGCGCTACTATCGCAACACCCAGGCGGTGTCCGCGGCCACGCTGTTTGAACAGCAGCAGCGCGCCGAGCGCGCCAGCGATCACAAGAAAGTGCGCGACATCGCGACCCAGATTGTCGATCACTATGGCGCTACTGCCTATGCCGCATTGGCCGCACTGGCCGGTGCGAAGAGCGATTTCGACACCGGCGACCTGGCGGCGGCGAAGCAGAGGCTGCAGTGGGTCATGGACAACGCCAAGGATCAGGAGACGGTCGATATCGCGCGGCTGCGACTGGCGCGGGTATTGTTTGACGAGAAAAACAGCGCCGACGCGCTGAAGCAACTGGAAGTCAAACCCGTGGACAGTTTCATCGGGTTGTACGCCGATCTGAAAGGCGATGTGCTGGCTGCGCAAGGCAAACGCGCCGAAGCGCACGCAGCGTATCAAGTGGCCTTCGACAAAAGCGATGCCGCGAGTCCGTTGCGGCAGATTCTGCAATTGAAGCTCGATGCCACGGGTGGATCCAAGTGAACATGCGTCTGTTGGCCGTAGCGCTGCTCGGCCTGTTGTTGACGGGCTGTGAGACGGTTTCCGGTTGGTTCGGATCGGCGCCGAAGCAGAAGGCAGCGGAGCTGGTGACGTTTCAGGCGAAAGCCACGGCGCGCATCGTCTGGCAGGGCAGCGTCGGTGATGCCGGCCAGGGTGCGTTCTACCCGGCAATTTCCGGCAATACGGTTTACGTGGCCGACGCGTCGGGTCAGATTGCTGCGCTTGCCGGCGGCTCGGGCAGTACGGCGGCGCGGTTTGATGCCGGCATGAAGCTGTCGGGCGGCGTTGGTTTCGGCAATGGCCTGGTACTGGCGGGCACTGCGAAAGGTGAAGTGCTGGCCTTCGAGCCTTCCGGAAAGCCGGTGTGGAAAACACAGTTGAGCGGCGCCGTGTTGTCGCCGCCGACCGGTGCTGAGGGTGTGGTGGTGGCGCGTACGGGTGATGGCCGGATTTATGGATTAAATGCCACGGACGGCAAGCAGCGCTGGGTATACCAGCGTGCAATGCCGACGCTCGCGGTGCGCAGTTCTGCCGGTGTGGTGGTGCACCGCGGGGCGGTGTTTGCCGGATTTCCCGGCGGGCGCCTGGTGGCTATTGCGCTTGCCAACGGCAACGTCGGCTGGGAAGCGGTCGTCGCGCTGCCGCGGGGTACTACGGAACTCGAACGCGTCACTGACGTCACCAGCTATCCGGTTATTGACGATGCGCAGATATGCGCAGTTGCTTATCAGGGACGTGCGGCGTGTTTCGATCTGATTCGCGGCGAGACTGCCTGGGCGCGCGATGTTTCGAGCATTGCCGGAATGGGTATCGACGCGCGTGGTGCTTATGTGACGGACGACCGCAGTGCAGTGATTGCTCTCGACCGCCGGACCGGTTCGAGTCTGTGGAAGCAGGACAAGCTCGATGGCCGATGGGCCAGTGCGCCGCTGCCGATCGGACGTTTTGTAGTGGTCGGTGATTTCGAAGGATACGTACATGTGCTGTCCCGCGAGGACGGGTCATTCGTGGCCCGCGTAGCGACCAACGGCAGTGCGATCCGGGTGCCGCCCGTCGCGCTTGATTTATCCACGGTCCTCGTGCAGACGCGCAACGGCGGCATTTTCGCAATCAGCGTCCAGTAAGCGTACCAATCAATTCCACATACGCAGCGGCCGCAGGGACGTTGCGCTGGACAACTTTTCATCATGAAACCTACAGTCGTTATTGTCGGCCGGCCCAACGTGGGGAAATCCACACTGTTTAACCGCCTGACGCGCAGCCGTGATGCGATCGTGGCGGACGCGCCGGGCATCACCCGTGACCGGCACTACGGCGAAGGCCGGGTTGGGGCAAAACCCTACATCGTGGTTGATACCGGCGGTTTCGAGCCGGAGGCGAAGGACGGTATTTATCATCACATGGCGCGCCAGACGCGGCAGGCGGTCGATGAAGCCGATGTGGTGCTGTTCGTGGTTGATGTCCGCGCGGGGCTGACCGGGCAGGATCACGAAGTCAGTGCCGAGTTGCGGCGCAGCGGGCGCAAGGTATGGCTGGTTGTCAACAAGGCGGAAGGCATGGATCATGCCGCCGCCACCGCGGAGTTTTACGCACTGGGCTTGGGCGAACCGCTGGCAATTTCCGCAGAACACGGCGAATTTGTCGGTGACCTGATGGATCTGGTGCTGGCTGAATTGCCTGATCCGCAGCCTGAGCCGGCAGAAGCTTCGAAGCATCCGCGCATTGCCATCGTCGGTCGCCCCAACGTCGGCAAATCCACGCTGGTCAATGCATTGCTCGGTGAAGAGCGTGTGGTGGTATTCGACAAACCGGGCACCACGCGCGACTCGATCTACGTCGAGTTCGAGCGCGGGGACAAGCGTTATACCCTGATCGACACCGCCGGCATGCGCAAGCGCGGGCAGGTCGATGCGCCCGAGGAAAAATTTTCGGTAATCAAAACACTGCAATCCATTGCCGATGCGAACATCGTCATCCTGGTGCTGGATGCGCGACAGGAGATTGCGGAGCAGGATGCGCATATCGCCGGCTTCATTCTGGAGGCTGGTCGCGCGCTGGTGGTCGCCGTTAACAAATGGGAAGGCCTGCCGGAAGGAGAGCGTGAGCAGATCAAGCGCGACGGCGCGCGCAAGCTGAATTTCCTCAACTTCGCCCGTTTCCATTTCATTTCGGCGTTGCAGGGGCAGGGCATCGATGCGGTGCTGCGTTCTGCCGATGACGCCTATGCCGCCGCCATGGCCAAACTGTCAACGCCGCGGCTGACGCGGATGCTGATGATGGCCGTGCAGCAGCAGCAGCCACCGCGCCACGGCGTGGTGCGACCCAAGCTGCGTTATGCGCACCAGGGTGGTTCCAATCCGCCGCGGATCATCATTCACGGCTCGGCCCTCGAACGTGTGCCTGAAAGCTATCGCCGTTACCTGGAACGATTTTTCCGCGACGCGTTCAAACTGACCGGTACGCCCCTCAGGGTCGAATTCAAGAGCGGGCGCAATCCTTTTGCACGGGAGGGCCGCCGCTAGCTCTGTGGCCAGACAGTGAAAATTAAGCTAAAGTCATTAATCCACTCCAATAACGATAAACGAGGTCATCATGAGTAACAAAGGGCAGCTGCTACAAGACCCGTTCCTGAACGCGTTGCGCAAGGAACATATCCCCGTGTCGATTTACCTGGTCAACGGCATCAAATTGCAGGGGCAAGTGGATTCATTCGACCAATACGTCGTCCTGCTCAAGAACACAGTGACCCAGATGGTCTATAAACACGCCATCTCGACCGTCGTCCCGGCGCGGGCAGTCAGCCTGCAAATGGACGAAACTCAAGATAAGTAATTGTTTTTATTTAATTCCATTGATGTTTGAGCGCCCCGGCAGCGGCACCGATGCGGTACTGGTGGCGCTCGACTTTGGCGAGCCGGACTACGCGGAGAGCCTCGAAGAGCTGCAACTGCTGGCCCGCAGCGGAGGCGTGCGCCCATTGGCGGTGGTCCGCGGGCGCCGGGATCGCCCCGACCCCGCGTTGTATGCGGGCAAGGGCAAGGTCGAGGAAATCGGCCAGGCTGTCCGTGACAGCGGCGCCGCAGTGGTCATTTTCAACCACACCCTGAGCCCGATCCAGGAACGTAACCTTGAACGCCAATTAGCCTGTCGGGTCATCGACCGCACCAGCCTGATCCTTGATATTTTCGCCCAGCGCGCCCGCAGTCACGAGGGCAAACTGCAGGTTGAACTGGCGCAACTTGAGCATCTGTCCACGCGCCTGGTGCGCGGCTGGACCCACCTGGAGCGACAGCGCGGCGGCATCGGCATGCGCGGCCCCGGTGAAACACAGTTGGAAACTGACCGGCAGCTGCTCGGCAAGCGCGTCAAAGTGCTTAAAGAGAAACTCGCCCGCGTGCGGGCGCAGCATGCCACGCAGCGCCGTTCACGCACCCGCGCCCGGGTATTCTCCGTGTCTCTGGTGGGTTACACCAATGCCGGCAAATCGACGTTGTTCAACCGGCTGACCCATGCCGATACTTACGCGGCCGATCAGTTGTTTGCAACGCTGGATACCACCACGCGCCGCCTGAGAACCGCGGAGGGCGCCGAAGTCGTGCTCTCGGACACGGTTGGATTCATCCGGCATCTGCCGCATACGCTGGTTGAAGCGTTCCAGGCCACGCTCGAAGAGACTGTTAATGCCAATCTGCTGTTGCATGTCATTGATGCCAGCAGCCCTGACCGCGATGCGCAAATCGCGGCGGTCAATACGGTGCTCGCCGAAATCGGTGCAGATGCCGTACCGCAGATCCTGGTATTCAACAAGATTGACCGTACCGCGTTCGTACCACGGGTGGAACGCGATGAATGTGCTAGAATTTCCCGCGTCTGGTTGAGCGCGATTACGGGTGATGGAATTGATCCGTTACGCAAAGCCATCGGTGAACATGCGCTCGACGCCGCAAGCCAAAACCAACCTGCTGCTGCCTGACTTTTATTCCACGTCATTTCATTCCACGTCATCCTATTCCAAGCCAATGATTGATACATCCCCGTCTCTCCGTGACCGCCTGAAAAGCGGCCTTGCCCGCATGCTTGCCCCTTTGCTGTCATTGAACGATCCGCAGTGGGGGCGGCGTCCCGGCGGCAACAACCAGGGTCCGCCTGATCTCGACGAAATCTGGCGTTCGCTCAACCGCCGGCTGAGCCAGTTGCTCGGTGGCAAAGGCGGCGGCAACGGTAATGGCGCCGATGCGGGCGGCGGCGGACCGAGCGCCGGCATGGTGGGCGGCGGCGCCGGACTCCTGTTGGGGCTGGTGCTGGCGGTCTGGATGGCAAGCGGTTTCTACATCGTCAACGAGGGCCAACGCGGCGTCGTGCTGCGCTTCGGCAAATATGTCGAGCCGCCGACGATGCCCGGACCGCGCTGGCATCTGCCGTATCCGATTGAGTCTGCGGAAGTGGTCAATGTGGCGCAGGTGCGCACCATCGAGATCGGTTATCGCAATAACATCAAGAGCAAGGTGCTGAAGGAATCGCTGATGCTGACCGACGACGAGAACATCATCGACGTTCAATTTGCCGTGCAGTATGTGCTGAAGAGCCCCAGCGATTTTCTGTTCAATAATCGAATCACCGAAGATGCGGTACTGCAGGCCAGCGAAACGGCCATCCGCGAAGTGGTGGGGCGCGGTAGCATGGACTTTGTGCTGTTCGAAGGCCGCGCCGAGGTTGCTGTACGCGCACAGAAACTCATCCAGGAAATATTGGATCGCTACAGCACCGGCATCAGCATCAGCAAGGTCAGCATGCAGAACGCGCAGCCGCCGGAACAGGTGCAGGCGGCGTTTGATGATGCAGTCAAGGCCGGTCAGGATCGCGAGCGCCAGAAAAACGAAGGCCAGGCTTACGCCAACGACGTGATCCCCAAGGCGGGCGGCAATGCGGCCCGCCTGCTGCAGGAGGCCGAAGGTTACCGCCAGCGCGTCATCGAGCAGTCGCAGGGTGATGCTTCGCGCTTCCGCGCCATCGTCGCTGAATACAACAAGTCGCCGCAGGTTACGCGCGACCGGCTTTATCTGGATACCATGCAACAAATCATGAGCAATACCAGCAAGGTTTTGATTGACCAGAAGAGCGGCGGCAACATGTTGTACCTGCCGCTCGACAAGCTGATGCAGATGTCGGCGGGCGCGGTGGCTGCTGAGGCAGCGCCGGCCAAAGCGACCGAACCGGCAGCCTCGGCTGAGACGGGGACGCGCGGACGTGAAGCCTTCCGCAGCCGTGAACGGGAGGTCCGCCAATGAAACGCCATTTAGGTGCCTTCGTCACCGGTCTGCTGGTATTGCTGTTGATCGTGTCGATGTCGATGTTTGTCGTTGACCAGCGCCAGAATGCCATCGTGTTCCGACTGGGTGAAGTCGTGGCCATCAAGACGGATCCGGGCCTGTATTTCAAGATTCCGCTGCTCGACAACGTGCGCTTTTTCGATGTGCGCATCCTGACCATCGATACCTCGGAACCCGAACGTTTCCTGACATCGGAAAAGAAAAACGTGCTGGTCGATCTGTTCGTCAAATGGCGCATTACCGACGTGCGGCAGTATTTCGTTTCGGTAGGCGGCGACGAAGCACGCGCGCAGACGCGGCTGCTGCAAA
>JANNHN010000119.1:0-3110 GCA_031404395.1 Betaproteobacteria bacterium | reverse complement strand
TACTACGAAATCCATGGGCGTATAGTCGTCGTTGAGCAGCAGCACCTTGAACATCGGTGGCTGCTTGGTTTTGGTCCGTCTCGCTTCGAGAACCGTGTCTTCACGCTGCCTGTTCGCCATTTTCCCTGACTTTGCATTCTGCGCGCTTGCAATGGCGCCACCGAACCTATTCTCTCTGGAATGCAGAATTTTTCAAGTGGCGAAAAGCAGGTATATAAACAGGGGGATAAGGCCGGATATGGGGTTTCCGGGCGTGCTTGACTTTCGCCGGCAAATACCCTAGAAAGCAGTCGGGTGTTGGGGTTCAGGCATCATCGCAAGACCAGCGCAGTACCTCGGTTTGGCCGGTGCTATCCTTGGAACTCGAACAAATCGCGGAGCCCATCCGCTTTTCTATCAAGGCAGGCACTATGGCAACTGGTACGGTGAAATGGTTCAATGACTCCAAGGGTTACGGGTTCATTACTCCGGATGACGGCAGCGAAGATCTTTTCGCGCACTTCTCCGCGATCCAGATGAACGGCTTCAAGACGCTCAAAGAAGGTCAAAAAGTGTCATTTGAAATCACCCAGGGCCCCAAGGGTAAACAAGCCTCTAACATCCAAGCAGCCTGAAGCTGTGATCCTGCCCCGGCAGCAATGCCGGCGGCCCTGAATGCGACAAAGCCCGCTGACCGCAAGGTCACACGGGCTTTTTTCTGACCCCTTTTTCCCGGATCCGTTTTATCGCAATGTTCGTGGGTGCGCAGGTTCACGGCCGTTTATGCGAACCGCAATAAATGCGATAATTACCCCTCGGATCAACACGGAAAAAGCCGCGGGCGCGATGGTCACAGCCCGGCGCGAGTATCCCTTCGGAACACCTCTTTCAATCGCGAAATTTCGCCGATCACCCCAACGACCACATTCACGGTCCCATTCGAACGGAGATTTGAAACCATGACTGCAAAACTCGACCTGCTCAAAATCGCGCAGGAAGAACAAAACGGCGACTTGTTCAAAACCCTGGACGGCATCTACCGGCGCTCCAAAGTCCAGCCCACAGGTTTTTCCGACGCGATCATCTGGGAAGGCGGCAATCCCCACGGCGGCGTCAAGCCCGTGGCGCATGCATTCACTGACATGTTCGCGCTGAACGGCACGCTGATGGCGCTCGACGTGCTGGGCCTGCCCTTCCTCGGCGTGCCGATGATGGCGCAGTTCCGCCACGACACCAAGCTGGTGTCGCTCGAGTGGTTCGGCAAGCTGGATTACACCGCGCTCAAGTGGTCCACCGCCGGCGATTTCATGGTCAACGACAACGGCAAAAAAGTGGTAGTGGCCGGCAAGTCCGCCAATGCGCCGCTGCGCACGGCCGCGGGCGTCTATTGCAACGTGCGCCCCTACGGCACGATCACCAGCGTGCGTTTCATGCCCGGCCTGCCCTACTCGCAGGATAAGAAAAAATTCGTGGTCGACCGTGCCACCGGCAACATCCATTCAGAGATGAACACCCCCGGTGTGCGCATGGCGTACGCCGCACGCCTGTTCCTGAAAATGGTGCACGAAACCAAACAGATCGGCCGCGTCGCCACCAAGCCCACCCAGGCCCAGGAAGACGCCATCAACGCCGGCATCATGCGCTGGCTGCTGAAGGGCACCAAGTTCCAGTTGAAGCGCCAGTACACCGTGGATGCCTACGAAGAACACAAGGCCAATGTCGACGCCATCGTCGCGCTGCTGCCGAAAGACTTCAAGGCCGGCATGGAAAACTGGAGCGGTGAGATTAACGAGCACATTTCCGACACCAACTTCGGCCTGCTCCTGCATGACATGATCCGCCACCGCAAAGCCGTCGTATATGCCACCGACCTCGACGGCGACCGGCTGACCGACCTGATGGCGGATGCGCCTGACGTATTGCGCGACTGGGGCCAGCTGGTGCTGGATCACGCCAAGACCGGACTGAAAATGCAGAACGTGTGGAAAGACATGGGCTTCACCATGACCAACGGCAAGGACATGACCAGCGTCATGTATCGCATCCACGGCGCACCGATTTTCGAACAAACGCTGGGCTCCGCCGACGCCATGCTGCTGCGCCTGCTGGCCGGCGATGAAACGGTCGGCGGTGAAAAACAGCCGTACGATCCGCGCATCCACTTCGTGCTGATCAACGAAGCCTACAAAGCGGCGAATCCCGGCAATGCCCAACTCGCCCAATGGCTGGATGCACAACTGGCGACGTTCGACAAAATATACAACGCCAAACGCCCCCGCTACCTCGACGGTTACAACCAGCTCAAGGCCGCCATCAAACCCTGGGGCAGCCAGTAAGCCGTTTGACCGCGGGGTCAGCGACCCCGCGCAGTTCGACACCACGCCCGCGACCGCGGGCGTTGTTGTTTCCGCCCACTCACTCTGCACACCTCAGCCGCACCGGCGACCCGGTTTCTGGCCATGTGCAGACTCTTTTGTCCCGCATTGCGGTATCCGACGCTGTTGCCGCCCTATTCAGTTATTACAGGGAGGGACTTTGGCGCTTGTGCCGTGCTTTGACTTCCGGTATATCTATGTATAATGCATTGCAACAACAGGTATGACATCAATTTTCATTATATGAAACAAGAAAATTTTAATCGCCTCCAGAGCCCGCCCATGACCGCCATGAAACTCCCCGAACACGTTGAAATTATCGGCGCGGTGCCGGCCGCTTACGCTGCAATCCTGACGCCGCAAGCGCTGGTTTTTGTCGCCAAACTGGCACGCAAATTTGAAGCCCGCCGCCGCGACCTGATGGCGCAACGCGCCCGGCGCCAGGCCGGGTTTGACGCCGGCGAACTGCCGGATTTCCTGCCGGAAACGCAAAACGTGCGTGAAGGTCAGTGGACCATCGGCACGGTACCGGCGGATTTGCAGGATCGCCGCGTCGAAATTACCGGACCGACCGATCGCAAGATGGTCATCAACGCGCTGAACTGCGGCGCCAACGTGTTCATGGCCGACTTCGAAGACTCCAACGCGCCGACCTGGGCCAACATGATCGAAGGCCAGATCAATCTGCGCGACGCGATCAAACACACGATCACTTTCCAGAGTCCTGAAGGCAAGCAGTACCGGCTCAACGACCGG
>JANNHN010000118.1:0-6084 GCA_031404395.1 Betaproteobacteria bacterium | reverse complement strand
CAGCATGTGTTCGCGCGGCGCGAGGCTGAAACCGAATAATGGAAAGAGGTCGCGATGGGTGGCCAGGGTCAGCTCATTTTCATCGACCAACCCGCGCCACGCGATATAGCCGGCGTAAATGGGCCGGTCTTCCGGGGCGAGTTGCGCGCGCACCGTGGAGCGGATGCCGTCGGCGGCGATCAGCAGTTCACCGCTCGCCGCCGCGCCGTTGGCGAAACGTGCGGTGACCGTGTGCGCGTCCTGGGTGACGCCGCTGCAGGCGTGATCAAAGTGATAACGGCTGTCCGGGAACGCGCCTTTCAGCAGCGCGTAGAGCCGGGCCCAGGTGGTCAGGCATTGTTTGATATCGAGCGTGCCGACTGCCGCGCCGCTGTGGTCGAAGGCAATGCGTCCCGCGATGTCCACGCCGAAACTGTCGTCGATGATGACGCCGACGCGGGCGAGTGCCGCAAACAGGTCGGGATGGGTGATGATGCCGGCGCCGCGACCGGCCAGCGCTGCGCCGGCCTGTTCGAACACCTGCACCTCCCAGCCCTGGCGGTGCAGCAGGTTGGCGGCAAACAGGCCGCCGAGAGAGCCGCCGATGACCAGCGCGCGCAAAATGAAAACTCCCCTCATCCCCACCCTTCTACTCCGTTTCCAGTGTTCCCTGGTCCCGGAGGGAGAAGGGCCTATCTTCCCTCTCCCTCCGGGAGAGGGATTGAGGGTGAGGGACAAGGCGCGTGCAGTTGCGAAGCCATGTTGTCAGTAGTCCTACGCGGCTTGCTGGACTTCGGAGCCGGGATAGTTCAATTCAATGGTTACGCCGCTCGGGTCCTCGAAAAACACCTGATGCAGATTGAGCGAGGGGACGGTGCGCTCGCGGTAAGTGATGTGGTGTTTTTTCAGCCGTTCACACATTCCGGCGAGTCCGGTGGCGGCGAAAGCCAGGTGATCCAAGGTTCCGGTGCCGCTGAGCGTGTCGAGGTCGCGGTCGCCGAGATATTCCTTGAGACCCTGCGGATCATTCAGATCGATGCCGATGATATGCACGACACCGGTGGTTTCCGGGTACTGCGGCCCGTTGTACATCCACAGCCCCGGAAAGTTGAACGGCGGACGGAAGCCGACGGTAAAGCCCATGACCTCCGTGTAAAACCGGCGCGAGGCTTCGACATCGAGCGTGCGTATCGAAAAGTGATCGAGTTTGCCGATGGGCATGGCGTCCTCCGGACGTTACTGCAGCGGCGAAAACGCCGACGGCATGACGATCTTGTTCTCCTGCGCGGTCAGCGTGCCATCAGGCAGATTGAGCTTTTTGGCGACGATCGACGGCGGCCATACACCCGTGGCAAGGGCCTGATCGCGCGCTTCGTTACGGTGGTTGAGCGAGGTGTAGGCCCAGATATGCGTGAAGCGGTTCAGTCCGCCGAGCTCGGAATACCAGACGCCGACCAGCGGGCTGATCTTGATGCGCGCCGGAATCGCCTGTTCCCAGACCTTTTGTATCTTGGGCAGGTCGCCGGGTGACACGGTATAGGTACGCATTTCGAAGTACGGCCCCATCTTGCCGGGTTTGATTTCCGGCGATACCGGGAAGGGAATGTAGATTTCCGAGCGCATGTTGACGATGAATTCGCCGATTTTCGGCGGCCAGTTTCCGGCTTGCACCGCAGCGGCGCGGATTTTTTCCCGCTCCACGAGATCCTTGTACGGCCAGACGTGGATGATCTGGTTCAGCGGGCCGATCTCGGTGTGCCAGAACGCGGCGAGCGGCGAGAGTTTCTTGCGGTATTCGTAGGCCTCGCCGAAGCGCTTCTCGACTTCGGGTTGCGATTTGGGTTTGATGTCGTAGGTGCGCACTTCGTAGATCATGGTTCCTCCGGAGGGTCGCTGCAACGTGGAGCGGCGAGTTTACCAGAGGCAGCGCGGTGCGCCCGCGCGGCGCCGGACAGATCAGAGGCCTTCGTCTGCTTTCTGTCCCGCGTGGTAGGTGGAGTAAACCAGCACCGGGATTTTCAGTATGCCGAGGTGCTGCGCGATCAGCGGCTTCACGTCACTCCAGTCCAGCCTGCCGACGCCGGTGGCCAGCCGCGGCAAGGCGATGCTGGTGAATTTTTCCTCTCCGGCAAGCTTGTGCAGTTCGCGCAACGCGTGCCCGGTATGCTGCACCGAGGCGGGGCCGGGATTGCCGCCGTGGTGGTGGCCCTGCCCCCCGTCCTGGGTGAACAGGCTGACAACGCGGGTGCCGTCGGCGCCCATCCAGGCCCACAAGGTGCCGGGCTTGGGGTGCTGCGACTGGCAGTAATGCCGGAAATCCTTGTACATCGCCGGCCAGCGCTCGCGCAGCTGCAATGCAAGCCCGCTGTGGAAGGGATCGTTCGGGGCTACGCCGTGGGCAATCACCTGTGCCTTGGTGAGCAATATGTCACCGCTGACTTCCTTGATCATGAATCATCCTCGTGTTGTACAGGCGCCGACCCTGCATCCGCAGACTAACATCGCGGTGTTCTCAAGTATCTTGATGCAACGCAAATAACACCCGGAGATATTCCGGGGTGCGGCGGCGCGGGTGCGTCACATGCTGGACGCATTTTGCTGCGCGCGCGGTGCCCGGGCTACACTGCGCGGCAAGGGGCCGGCCGCCAGCGCCGACCCAAAAAAGGGGGAGTCATGGCAGCAAAAAGCAGCCGGCGCGGGCTTAAACGCGCATCACAGCCGCGCAAGTGCAAACTGATCATCGAAAAAGACGTGCAGATACCGCTGCGCGACGGCACTCTTTTGTATGCCGACGTGTTCCGTCCGAATTTCCGCGAACGCGTGCCGGTGATACTGAACACCGGTCCTTACCAGAAAGACAAGCTGTGGCAGCCGCCGGCGGATCTGGAAGAAAAAGCCAATCCATACATGAACTGGGAGACCGCCAATCCGCTGTGGTGGTGCCCGCGCGGCTATGCCTGCGTGCGCGTGGATGTGCGCGGTTCCGGAAAATCGCCGGGCAAATCGGACCCGAGTTCGTATCAGGAAGGCCTTGATGCCTATGATGTCATCGAATGGATCGCCAAACGCGACTGGTGTTCGGGCAACGTCGGCATGCTGGGCATTTCGTACCACGCATCGTCGCAATGGCGTGCCGCCAATCTGCAGCCGCCGTCGCTGAAAGCGATCATGCCGTGGGAAGGACGCGCCGACCAGTACCGCGATCAGGCCTATCACGGCGGCATTTTCGCGCTGGGCTTCATCGGCAACTGGTGGCTGACGCACACCGCGCATCATCTGCTCGGCAAGCCGCGCAGCTACAACCCTGATGCCTTTCACAACGACATGATGTGGCAATTCATGCGCAACGATCTCGACTCCGAATTCTGGCGGCTGAGCAGCGCGCGCTGGGAGCAAATCAAGGTGCCGGTGTACAGCGTCGGCAACTGGGGTGGCTTTTCAATGCACCTGCGCGGCAACACCGAAGGTTTTGTGAACGCCGCTTCAAAACACAAGAAGCTGCGCATCCACACCGGTTCGCATTTCCATCCGTTCCATGCCGAAGAGGGGCGCATGGACCAGTTGCGCTGGTTTGATCACTGGCTGAAAGGCATCGACACCGGCATCATGGATGAACCGCCGGTCAAGCTGGAAATCCGCACCGGCGGCAGCAAGAAGCCGTATCCCTTCCGCACCGAAAATGAATGGCCGTTGAAGCGCACGCAATGGACCAGGATGTATCTCAAACCGGAGCGCACCAGGCCGGGAGGTCCCGACGACGTGGAAGGCCTGCTGGCGAAATCGGCGCCGAAGAACCGCGCGAAACTGGCCTATTCTCCCAGCGGCGTCACGACGGCCGGTGTTGCGGGCGGCTCGTCGCTGTCCACCACGCATGGCAACACCGGGCGCACCGGCGTCTCCTTCGTGACGCCGCCGATGGCAGCTGACACCGAGATTACGGGGCCGCTGGTACTTAATCTGTGGGTGTCGAGCACCTCCGAAGACATGGATATTTTCGTGACCATCCGCAACATCGGCCGGGACGGCAAGGATGTCTGCGAAGTCGGCCAGCACAGCCAGCCGATACCCTGCGTGACCAAGGGCTGGCTGCGCGCTTCGCACCGCAAGCTCGACCCGAAAAAATCACTGCCGCACCGGCCTTTTCACACGCACGACGAGCGCCAGTGGTTGAAGCGCAACGAGATCGTCGAATGCCGCATCGAAGTATGGCCGACCAGCATGGTGTTCAAAAAAGGGCACCAGCTGCGCCTCGACATACAGCCGCGCGACGGCCAGGGCAGCGCGCCGTACACCCACTACCATGCCGATTACAACGCCGGCGCGGTGAATACGGTCTATGCCGGAGGCAAGACAGCGTCGTACCTGCTGCTGCCGGTGATTCCGGAGAAGAGAAAACGCTGAATGTTGCGGAACTCAGGGCAATAAAAATGCGCCGTTCGCGGCGCATTTTTTTCGGCCGGTTGTCCTCGACCGGATTTTCAGCGACTGGCTATGCCGGCTCCAGCGTATCGCGCGCCCAGTAGAGCACCGCGGCGAGTCGCGGCGGCAGCAGGTCTTCGGCGTCCTCGAAACTGATCCAGCGCCATTCGTCGTGCTCCGGCCGGCCGAGCTCGTGCGAGATCGGCAGCGTGATGTGTTCGGTTTCGGTGACGGCGAGGTAGTAGCGCGCGATCTTGCCGTGGGCGTAGGGTATGGTTTCCTTGTACGACTCGCCGAATTTGAAGTCGAGGTCTTCGATGCCGGTTTCTTCAGAGGCCTCGCGTTTTGCGGCGTCCAGTTCGTCCTCGCCCGGTTCGACCAGGCCCTTGGGGAAATCCCAGTTGCTGAATGCGCGCAGCACCAGCAGTTGCCAATCCCCGCCGCGGCGCCTGACAATGACCACGCCTGCGGATCGCGGGGGCTTGATCATGGCATCTGGATCTTGCCGCCGCCGCCCATACCACCGGCCTGCGGGACCACGATGGACGAGGCCTGCTGGCGGCGCAGTTCCTGCAGGTCGCGCACCGTGCGTTCGACGGCTTCCTTGGCAAAGCTGCCGAACTTGTCGACGGCTTCGCCGAGATTTTTGGCTTCGATCTCGAAATTGATCGGCAGCGGGCCGGCATTGGTCATGATCTGCGCTTCGCCGACATACAAGGTGGGCCGCGCGGCATCGTCGCTGCCGTCGCTGTTGATCGGCGTCATGCGGCGGATGGTGCCTACCTTGCGGTCGGTGACGATGTCTTCACGATACAGCGCAGTCGCGTCCATTTTTGTATCTTGTTCGGGTCGTTGTGCCATGACAGTGCTTCCTGAAATGAATTAATGCGATAGCGTATCAAAAACGCCCGGAATATGGCACCTCCGATGCGATAATAGGGCCATGACCGGCATCACGCTGACCACCCGCATTACTCTGGCCACCATTAACGCCCGCTACGTGCACGCCGCGCTCGGTCTGCGCTATTTGCGCGCCAACATGGGCGCGCTGCGTGAAGTGACGCATATCGCCGAATTCGTGCTCGGCGACCGTCCGGCGGACATTGCCGAGCGGCTGCTGGCGGACACGCCACGCATCATCGGCTTCGGTGTTTATATCTGGAATGTGGATGAAACTGCGCGTGTGGTGGCGATACTCAAGCGTGTGGCGCCGGAAATCATTGTCATCGTCGGCGGTCCCGAAGTCAGTTACGAGACTGAAAATCAGCGGGTCTGCGAGTTGGCCGATCATGTGGTCACCGGCTGGGGCGATGTGACCTTCCCCGGGCTGTGCGCCGACATCGTCGCCGGTGTATTGCCGACAACCATGCCTGCGCAAAAAATCCACGCCGGCGTGCAACCGCCGATGCAGGAGATCGCCTCGCCGTACGGTGAATATACCGATGAAGATATCGCGCGGCGTTTTATTTATGTCGAGGCCTCGCGCGGCTGCCCGTTCAAATGCGAATTCTGCCTGTCGGCGCTGGACAAGACCGCGTGGCCGTTTGAGCCGGAGTGGTTTCTCGGTGAAATCAAAACCCTGTACGACCGCGGCGCGCGCCATTTCCGTTTTGTGGATCGCACCTTCAATCTCAAAATTGCGGCGAGCCTGGCGATACTTGAATTTTTTCTGGCGCGGCTGAGCGA
>JANNHN010000117.1:0-1693 GCA_031404395.1 Betaproteobacteria bacterium | reverse complement strand
CGCCCCCAGGCCTTCGGCGAAGAAGTCGCCAACGCGGTCAGCCACGGCATTGCCCTGATCGCCTCCATCGTGGCCATCCCCATACTCGTCAACGGCGCGGCGCGCACCGGCAGCACGTCGGCGGTCGTCGGCGCGAGCGTTTTCGGCGCGACGCTGCTGCTGCTCTATCTGTCGTCAATGATTTATCACGTGCTGCCGCCCGGCAAGGCCAAGCGGGTGTTCATGATCATCGACCATTGCGCCATATTCCTGCTGATCGCCGGGACCTACACGCCGTTCACGCTGGGCGTATTGAGCGGCGCATGGGGCTGGAGCCTGTTCGGCGTGGTGTGGGGCCTGGCGCTCGCGGGCATCCTGCTCAAATCCATGTTCGGCCCCAGATACCAGAACCTGTCCGTCGCGCTGTATCTGGGGATGGGATGGCTGGTGGTCGTCGCGATCAAACCCATGCTGAGCGCGGTACCCGTCCCGGGATTGCTGTGGTTACTGGCGGGCGGATTGTCCTATACGTTCGGCGTGGTGTTTTTCCACTATGACCATCGCATGCGCTACGCGCATTTCATCTGGCATCTGTTTGTGGGGTTGGGGTCGTTTTGCCATTTTGTGGCGGTGTTTTGGTATGCCGTCTGATCGGCGTAGGACTGGTTTCGTCGCGGGGCGCGGTTCGGCTGCGGAAAATCGACCCCTGTAGCTGCGATGATTGACCTGTCCACATCGTCGTCAAATGCTTACTACGCTGCGGATGTGGCGATATTCATTGCGACGGCACCTGAAACCATACTTGGTACGCTTACAGCTAACAGCGTATTTGCGGTTGATGTGCCCCAGCGTGACGCGTGGCTGTGGCAACTTGACACGTTAAAGCCGGCTCTTCACGGGATCGACGGCAAGATTTTTCTTGAATTTGTGGTGCCTCGTATCGGTAGTCGCATTGATGCAGTGCTGATTGCCGGTCCCGCAATATTCGTCATTGAGTTCAAGGTTGGCGAGAGAGAAATTAAGCGCGAAGACCTGAATCAAGTATGGGATTACGCGCTCGATTTAAAAAACTTTCACAAGGCCAGTCATCGCGCACCGATTGAAGCGGGGCAGAGGGGATATTAAAGGCGGAGAGGGGAGTTTAGTCTGCGGTGATCCCCGCCGCCTTGACCACCTTGCCCCACTTCTCCATTTCGGATTTCATGTGCGCGCCGAACTGTTCCGGCGTGCTGCCGACGGCTTCGGAGCCGTCAGCGCTCAGGCGTTCCGTCGCAGCGGGGGAGCGCAGGATGGTGACGATCTCGGTGTTGAGTCGGTTGATGATGTCGGCCGGGGTTTTTGCCGGCGCGAGGATGCCATACCAGCCGCTGACGTCGTAGCCGGGGAAACCGGATTCGGCGACGGTGGGCACGCCGGGGGCGACTTGCGCGCGTTTGCCTGATGACACCGCCAGTGCGCGCAGCTTGCCGGCGTTGACCTGCGGCATGGCCGACCCCGTCGTGGAATACAGCAGCGAGACATGGCCGCCGACGATATCGGTGATCGCGGGCACGATGCCTTTGTACGGCACATGCACCATGTTGATGTTCGCCGTGGTCTTAAGCAGCTCGAAGCCGAGGTGGCCCAGCGTACCGGCGCCGGACGACGCGTAATTGATCTGCCCCGGCCGCGCGCGCGCCAACGCCACCAGTTCTTTGACATTGCGCGCCGGCAG
>JANNHN010000116.1:0-2730 GCA_031404395.1 Betaproteobacteria bacterium | reverse complement strand
CGCCCGGTAGCCGCACAACGGCAACGGGACGACCAGGAAGTACTGCGCGACACCCTCAGCGATAATCCCGCCTGGGAACAAGGGCTGGAAAGCGGCGATGAACTGCTGTTCCTGCGCAACGGATTATCCGCGCAGCATCTGAAAAAACTGCGCCGCGGCCACTGGAAAATCCAGGAGCACCTGGATCTGCATGGCCTCACCGTGCCTGAAGCGCGCGCCTTGATGGCGGAATTTCTTGCGCATTGTGTCAGTGCAGGCCTGCGCTGTGTGCGCATCGTTCACGGCAAAGGCTTAAGCTCTCCCAACCGCGAACCGGTACTGAAAAAAAAGGTGGCCGTCTGGCTGGCGCAGCGCGACGAAGTGCTGGCCTATTGCCAAGCGCCGCGCACCGAGGGCGGCGGCGGCGCAGTGCTGGTGCTGCTGCGCGCTGCGTAGCAAGTCCCCTTGGGGGGCGCTGCGTAGCAAGTCCCCTTGGGGGGCGCTGCGTAGCAAGTCCCCTTGGGGGGCGGCGCGCGCTGAGAAACTGAAATTGAAACAGCCACCTAAACCGCGGCTTCGTCGGTCTCCCCGGTGCGGATGCGGATGACTTGCGATACATCGCTGACAAAAATCTTGCCGTCGCCGATTTTGCCGGTGCGCGCCGCCTTCACCACGGCATCAATCGCCGCTTCGAGCAATTTATCAGGCACCACGACCTCGACTTTCACCTTGGGCAGAAAATCGACCACGTATTCGGCGCCGCGATAGAGCTCGGTATGCCCCTTTTGCCGCCCGAAACCCTTGACCTCCGTCACCGTCAGCCCGCTGACGCCGATTTCGGACAGCGCCTCGCGCACCTCATCCAGCTTGAAGGGCTTGAATATTGCCTCGATCTTTTTCATTTTGACTCCCGCCGCGCAATGTTATTGATCCCGTACAAGAATAGCACAAGCTGCTGCAAAATCAGTGCCTGAACCGGTTGGTAATCGGATAGCGCCAGTCCTTGCCGAACCCCCTGCTGGTGATGCGGATGCCGACCGGCGACTGGCGGCGCTTGTATTCACTGATCCGGATCAAATGCACCACCCGGTCCACATCCGCCTGAGCATAACCCATGGCGACAATCTCCTGCGGGCTGCGGTAATGCTCGACGTAAGCCTCCATGATCCCGTCCAGCACGTCATAGGGCGGCAGGCTGTCCTGATCCTTTTGATCCGGCCGCAATTCCGCGGACGGCGCGCGCTCGATCACGCGCCGCGGAATGACCGGCGCATGCGTGTTGCGGTATTCCGCCACGCGGTACACCAGCGTCTTGCGCAAATCCTTCAGCACCGCAAAGCCGCCTGCCATGTCGCCGTAGAGCGTCGCGTAACCGGTGCCCATTTCGCTCTTGTTGCCGGTAGTCAGCACGATGGCCCCGCTTTTGTTGGACATCGCCATCAGCAGCGTGCCGCGAATACGCGCCTGCAGATTCTCCTCGGTGACATCCTCCTTCAGGCCGCGGAATTCGTCCGCCAGCGCCGCACGAAACGTATCGTACAGCGGCTTGATGGCGATTTCGGAATAACGCACACCCATGGTCTGCGCCTGCGCCTTCGCGTCCTCGCAACTCATGCTCGCGGTAAATTGCGATGGCATCATCACCGCATGCACCTTGCCCGCGCCCAACGCATCGACCGCCACCGCGAGCGTCAGTGCGGAATCGATGCCGCCGGACAATCCCAGCAACACGCCGGGGAAACCGTTCTTGCCGATATAGTCGCGCACACCCAGTGTCAGCGCGCGGTAAATATCTTCTTCGAGCGACACCGGTGGCACCACAGCGCCTTTGACGGGCGTGCCGTTGACCACATCAATCATGGCCAGCGCTTCCTCGAAGGCCGGCAACTGGTGTGTCAACTCGCCGCGACCGTCCACTGCAAAAGACGCGCCATCAAACACCAGCTCGTCCTGCCCGCCGACCTGATTCGCGTAAATCACTGACATGCCGGTATTGCCGATCCGCTCGCGCACTACCTCGTAGCGCGTCAACTGCTTGTTGATGTGGTAAGGCGAGGCGTTAAGCACCAGCAACAACTGCGCGCCCGCCTCGCGCGCCGCCTTTGCCGCAGGCTCTTCCCACACGTCCGCGCAGATGTTGATGCCGATGCGCACACCCTCGTGCTCGAACACGCACGGGGCATCTCCTGAATCGAAATAGCGTTCCTCGTCGAACACCGTGTAATTGGGCAGCGTGCGCTTGAGGTAAGTCGCCACTACCGCACCGTCGCGGATCACCGACGCGGCGTTGTAACGCTTGGCTCCGATCTGGTGCGGATGACCCAGCACCACCGTAATGCCTGCAACACCGCCGACAATACGCCGGAACGAACGGTCGCAAGCCGCAAAAAAATCATCCCGCAGCAACAAATCCTCCGGCGGATAACCGGACAGGGCAAGTTCCGTCGTCACCAGCAGGCCGGCGCCCGCCGCCCGCGCCCGCTGCGCGGCGTCCAGAATCATCGCCGCATTCCCGTCGAGATCGCCCACGGTGAAATTCAACTGTGCAATCGCTATTTTCATATCGCTAATATATCATCGGCCCGCATCCCAACTCCGCATCGGTTTCCGCATGTTTTTACATTGGCTGCACTACTATCGTGCGCGCTTCAAACTGACGCTGCACCGCGAAGACGACGCCATCGCCGCCTATCGCGACGCGCTGGCGGTCAACCCGCAGTTCGCCCTGGCAGCCGCCGGCGTTGCGATGAT
>JANNHN010000115.1:0-4717 GCA_031404395.1 Betaproteobacteria bacterium | reverse complement strand
CCGTCGTTTCCGGTGGAATTCGCGCAACTGCCGGCCGGGATTGAATTCGATGTGCTGGAACCCGGTAAAACCACGGCCATCGCCGGCTACGCCGTTACACCGATGCTGCAGCGGCATAGCGGCGATTCTTACGGATACCGTTTCGAAAAAAACGGGAAGCGCGTGGTGTACTCCACTGATTCCGAGCATCGCACCGAGCAAGACGGGGAGTCTGAGGCATTCGCGCGGTTCTTCAGCGAAGCCGATCTGGTTATTTTTGATGCCATGTACTCGCTGGCGGAAGCGGCATCGGTCAAGGAAGACTGGGGCCATTCCAGCAATATCATCGGCGTCGAGCTGTGCCAGATGGCGCGCGCCAGGCGCTTGTGCCTGTTTCACCACGAGCCGTCGTACACCGATATCCAGCTCGAGGATGTGCTGCGGCAGACGCGACGCCTTGAGGAAATCACGCGCGACGGGGCAACGCTGGAAGTATTCAGCGCCTACGACGGCCTGGTGGTGACGCTCTAGTGACTGCATCCACTCCACAAACCCCGGATCGCGACCCGATACGGACACAACAGTGGCCGGCGTGGACAGCAGGACTTACCGTGCTCGCGATCTTCGTTGCGCTGCAGATGGCGTTCACGCCCGCGCATCAAGCGTTGCAGCTCGCACTGTTCGATGCCTATCAGAAGCTGTGGCCGCGCGAACGGCAAAGCGCGCCTGCAGTCATCGTGGCCATCGACGAAGCGAGTCTGCGGCGCTACGGACAATGGCCCTGGCCGCGCCGCGATCTCGCGCGACTGGTGGACAGCATCGCTGCACGCCAACCGGCGGCGCTCGGCCTCGACCTGCTGTTTCCCGAACCGGATCGTTATGCCAAGGCGGCCGGTCTCGCGGACTCCGACCATGACCGCCAGTTCGCCGCGGCTCTGCGTCGGGCGCGCGCTGTGCTGGCGGTGGCCGGTACCGACGGTGAAGATGTGAATACGCGAGGCGGTTTTGCCCCCGTCGCCGTTGAAGGCCACGATCCGCTGCCCCACCTGCTGCGCTACCGCGGCATCGTGCGCAGTACGCCGATCATAGACCGCGCCGCAGCCGGTCACGGCGCCATCAGCGCCGACACACAGGGCGGCATCGTGCGCAGCCTGCCTGTGGCCGCCATCATCCAGAATGCCATAGTGCCGATGCTGGGTCTGGAAATGATCCGCATCGCCGCCGGAGAGCCGGTGATACGCATACGCGCCACCGCAGCGGGCGTCAGCACCGTCGGCACCGGCGACATCGCCGTGCCTGTCGAGCGTGATGGCCAGGCGCGCATCCGCTTCAGCCGACACGATCCGTCGCGTTTCATATCCGCAGTGGATGTCATCGAAAATCGTGTTGATCCGGCGTTGCTGCAGAGCAAGCTGGTGATCGTCGCGCTGACCGGGATCGCGATGGTCGATCACCCCGCAACCCCGATTGATGCGCGCGTGCCCGGCGCCGAGATTCACGTGCAAATGCTGGAAAACATATTCGACGGCCAGTATCTGTCGCGCCCGCATTGGGCGCACCGTGCCGAACTCGCAATCCTCGCACTGGCGGGCCTGCTGCTGGTGGCGATAACCCTGTGGGCGCGGCCGGGGATTGCGCTTGGCGGCGCCGCATTGCTGATCACCGTCGTCGCCATGACCGGCGCCGTGGCTTTCCGCGCGAGCGGACTGCTGTTTGACGTCGCCTCGCCCGCGGTCGGGCTGGCACTGGTGTTCATGGCATGCCTCGGCGGCAAGCTGATGCAACTGGAACGCCAGCGCCGCGCGTTGCGGGCATCCCTGCAGGCCGAACGCGAGGCAACGGCGCGCGTGGCAGGTGAAATGGAGGCTGCGCGCCGCGTGCAGACCGGCCTGCTGCCGCACGCTTCGACGCTGATGGCCGAGGCGCGCTGCGACATCGACGCCGTGATGGCGCCGGCGCGGGTGGTCGGCGGCGACCTGTACGATTTCTTCAAGCCGTCGGAAGATCGCCTGACATTCCTCGTCGGCGACGTGTCGGGCAAGGGACTGCCGGCGAGCCTGCTCATGGCCGTCAGCAAAGCATTGTGCAAGAGCGCTGCATTGCGCGGAGGCAGCAACATGGCCGCCGTACTGACCGAAGCCAACCAGGAAATTGCCCGCGATAATCCGGATGAAATGTTTGTAACCGCACTGCTGTGCAGTCTCGACCTCAACAGCGGCCGGCTGGATTACGCCAACGCGGGACACGACGCGCCGATTCTGCTGCGCAGCCGCGGCGGCCTCGAACGGCTGGACGCCGCCGGCGGGCCACCCATCTGCATGATCGAGGAGTACGCCTATGCCGGTGCGGTCTGCACGCTGGAGCCGGGCGACGCACTGTTCCT
Organism: Betaproteobacteria bacterium; assembly: GCA_031404395.1. Lineage (GTDB taxonomy): Bacteria > Pseudomonadota > Gammaproteobacteria > Burkholderiales > SG8-41. The sequence continues at coordinate 2,355 of JANNHN010000115.1, read as the reverse complement.
TTTCACCGACGGCGTGACGGAAGCGATGGATGCGGAAGGCTGGCTCTATGGCCGCGACCGGCTGTGCCGGCTGCTGGGCAAACTGGGCAGCTCAATATCCTGCGCCGATATCATCGCTGCCGTGCAGCGCGATCTGCAGGCATACGGCGCCGTCGAGGAACGCGCCGATGATATTACGATGCTCGCGCTGCGCTGGCGCGGACCGGCGACGTCCGGCTAGAGTCTTCAGGAAACACTGATCAAGTGATGCGCTTGATCAGTGTTTCCCCTGAAGCGGGGAGATATACAAGGGGCACAGCCCGCTTGTTCAGTATTTTCTTCAGCGAATATTAATCTCGACGCGCCGGTTGCGGGCTTCCGCCACCTCGTCGGCCGTCGCCACCAGCGGTTCACGTTCGCCGCGGCCGGCCACGCTGATCGAGCGCTCCGATACACCACGCTTCAGAAAGTCTGCGCGCACACGCTCCGCGCGCTGCAGCGACAGCTTGTCGTTGTATTCCACAGCGCCGACGCGGTCGGTATGGCCGATCACGGCAATTTCAGCGGCGGGCCGCTTGGCGAGTTCGCGCAAAACCGTTTCAACCGTCTGGCGCGATTCCGTCGTGTACTCGTCGCTCCCTTCCAGGAAGTTCAGGGTATAGGACACCGGCGGCTGCGGCCGCGCTTTCAACGTATCAGCAAACGTCTGCTGCACCTGCGCAGCGCTGCTGCTGCCGACGACCGGTGCGGCGGCGCCGGTCGCCGTTGCCGAGGCGTAGGCGCTGCTGATCACCGTCTCGCCCTGCGTCGACTTCACGCTGACAGCGCCCACTTTACCGCTGGCATCGGGTACCAGCACGACCAGGGTTTTGGGTTGCGGAGCGGCAACCGGCGCGGGGGGCTGCTGCGACACGAAGTACGCCGTCAGTGCCAGCACGACAATGACTAATACGCTGCCAAGCTCATTCAGGCGCATGTGGATGCCCGGAATCAGTCGGTGACTTGAACGTGGAACTCGGTGCCGCGCGCGCCCAGCACGGTGGTCGGCGTAATCACCCGCACCGCATCCGGCGATTGCTTGGCAAGCTTGCCTGACACCATGGACAGCGTACCGCGACGCAGGCCGGCATCGAACTGCCCCTGGTGCGTGGTGGAGTTGAAGGCATAGCGCTCAATGACCAGCACGCTGTTCGGCCCGGCCGATACCAGCGTGTTGTCGAGCATGGTGACGCCGACCGAGCCGCCGGCGCCGGTGCGCAAGGTATCCGCTTGCTGAATACGTGCCCCGGTCACGGCCGGCAGGGATTGTCCGGCGCGCTCAATGGTGACCGGTCCGTTAACCACCTTGATCTGTCCGGCATCGTCCGCCGCCATCGCCACCGGCGCTGACAGCACAGCAATTGCGATAACAACGTATTTCAGATTTCGATTCAGCATGGCGCGCTCCTGGTCAACGTTACTGTCACAGTCCATTGAATCACCGTCCAACGATGATAACGGGGTGATTATAATACTGCCATCGCGTTAATATCCGCCTCACTGCGGATCTATTGTTTACCCCATGTCCAAGCCGCCCCTGCAGCCGTTCCCCGCCCGCCTGGAAGCCTTCGACGCCATCCGCGAAAGCCTCGAAACGTGCGTTTCCGCCCTTAATTGGCAAACCATCGATATCCATCGCTGTACGTTGATTCTTGAGGAATTGTTCACCAATTCCGTGAAATATGGCACACCGGAAGGCGCCGGAAACCAGGTGTATCTGGGCATCGTACCCAACGCGGATCGCTCGATTGCGCTGACCTACGAGGATCGCGCGCCGCCGCACGATCCGTTTGCCGAGGTCTCCACCGCCCACACCAACCCCAACTTCGACCTGCGCCGCGTCGGCGGACTCGGCGTGCCGTTGATCCTGCGCCTGACCGAACAAGCCCGCCACACCGTGCTGCCGGTCGGCAATCGCATCACCCTGATATTTCGCCCGCGCTGAAAGTTGCACCAATGGCGCAGCGTCGCCATTGACCTTTTTATGTTGAGAACCGACAGACTGGAGAAACCGTGATACGCAAGCTGAGAACAGAGCGCGACAACCAGCAGTGGATGCTCGACCTCGCGCTGAACATGCGCGGCCGCGTGCAAAATTTCGAGCGCGACGACGTCGAAGTTCCCGCCGGCAAGCGCGCCCGCAATTATCGAATGCTGCCGAAAGTCTGGCGCGAAGCCGGCGAGCGTCACGAGCGCCTGGCAAAACTGGCGCAGACGCGCGGCGCCAAGGCCACTGCGACGTATCACTATGACCATGCGATCGAGGCCTACCGCATGGCCCAGCATCCCATCTACTTCGACAATCATCCAGTCAAAAAGCAGATCTACCGCAAGCTC
>JANNHN010000114.1:0-3670 GCA_031404395.1 Betaproteobacteria bacterium | reverse complement strand
GAAGCTGATATGATAGCGCCCTTTCGCGTGGATTCAGTCGCCGCGCCCCGCAAAAATCATGGCATCCCATCCGTTTTCATATACCGATGACACGCTGAAGCAGCTCGTCACCGACGCACTCAATTACGCCAAAGACCGCGGCGCGACCGCCGCCGACGCCGAAGTCAGCGAAGGCTACGGCCAGACCGTCACCGCGCGGCAGGGCGCAGTCGAAACCATCGAGTACAACCGCGACAAGGGCATCGGCGTCACGGTTTATATCGGCAAGCAGCGCGGCCACGCCAGCAGTTCCGATTTTGCACCACAGGCCGTGCGCGACACCGTCGATGCCGCGCTGGCGATTGCCCGCTATACGGCCATCGACGAATGCGCGGGGCTGGCCGACCCCGACATGCTGGCGCGCGAGTTTCCGGATTTTGATCTGCTGCATCCGTGGGACATGCCGGTGGAGCGTGCGATTGAAATGGCGCGTGAATGTGAGGCCGCCGGATTCAAAGTGGACAAGCGCATCACCAATTCCGAAGGCGCGACGGTTTCCACCCAGCAGTCGCATTTCATTTACGGCAACACCAATGGTTTTCTGGCCGGATATCCGGGTTCGCGCCACAGCCTGTGGTGCGCGCTGATCGCCGGCAAGGGCGACGGCATGCAGCGCGACGACTGGTACGAAACCGCGCGCGATCCTGCCGAATTGCCGGCGCCGGAGTCTATCGGCCGCAAGGCGGGCGAACGCGCGGTGGCGCGGCTCAAGGCGCGCCAGGTCGCCACCATGCAGGTGCCGGTGCTGTTTGAATCGGGAGTGGCTTCCAGCCTGATGGGACATTTTGTTTCGGCAGTGTCCGGCGGCAGCCTCTACCGCAAGTCGTCATTTCTGCTCGACAGCCTGGGCAAGAAAATATTTTCGCCGAACGTGCAGATCGCCGATCTGCCGCACATTCCCAAAGCGCTGGCCAGCGGCGCTTTCGATGAAGAGGGCGTGGCGACGCGGGCGCGCGACATCATCAGGGACGGCGTGGTGCAGGGTTACTTCCTCGCCAGCTATTCCGCGCGCAAGCTCGGCATGAAATCCACGGGCAACGCCGGCGGCAACCATAACCTGATCATGAAAGACACCGGCGAAGACTTTGCCGCGCTGCTCAAAAAAATGGGCCGCGGTTTGCTGGTGACCGAATTGATGGGGCAGGGCACCAATGCCGTGACCGGAGATTATTCGCGGGGTGCTGCGGGCTTCTGGGTCGAGGACGGCGTGATTGCCTACCCGGTGCAGGAAATCACCATCGCCGGCAATCTGAAAGACATGTACCAACACATCGTCGCCATCGGCAATGATGTGTCGCGGCGCAGCTCGCGGCAGTGCGGATCGATACTGGTGGAAGGCATGACGCTGGCGGGATCGTAAATTATTGAATAAAATCAACAGGTTGTATAAACATCGGGGGGGTGCATCATGCAACGTCGTTCATTCCTGAAAAAAGCCGGCCTCGGTATTGCCGGCGGTGCTGCCGCAGCGACACTCGCCGCCTGCGGCCAGAAAGAAACTGCCAAACCGGCGGCCGGCGGTACACACCCCACGATCCACTGGCGGCTCGCGTCGAGCTTTCCGAAGAATCTCGACACCATTTACAGTGCCGCGGAAATTCTGTCGAAACGTGTCTCCGAAGGCACCGACGGCAAATTCCAGATCCGCGTGTTTGCCGGCGGTGAAATCGTCCCCGGCCTGCAGGTACTCGACGCCGTGCAGAACGGCACCGTCGAATGCGGCCACACCGCGCCCTATTACTACATTGGCAAGGATCCGGCGTTCGCCTTCGCTTGCGCGCTGCCGTTCGGCTTGAATGCGCGCCAGCAGAATGCATGGATGTACTACGGCGGCGGCATGGAAGCCGTTGCCGGACTGTTCAGGGAATACGGCTGCATCCAGTTCCCCACCGGCAACACCGGCGCGCAGATGGGCGGCTGGTACCGCAAGGAAATCAAATCGCTGGCCGACCTGAAAGGCCTGAAAATGCGCATCGGCGGCATCGCCGGGCAGGTGCTGGCGAAGCTCGGCGTGGTCGGGCAGCAGATCGCCGGCGGCGAAATCTATCAGGCGCTCGAACGCGGCACCATCGACGCCGCGGAATGGGTGGGTCCGTACGACGACGAGAAACTCGGCTTCAACAAGGTCGCCCAGTACTACTACTACCCCGGCTGGTGGGAGGGCGGGCCGCAGCTCTCGACCGTGGTCAACCTGAAACAGTGGCAGGCGCTGCCGAAGGCGTATCAGTCGATTTTCGAGGCGGCATGCGCCGAAGCCAACGTGCACATGCTCGCGCGCTACGACGCACAGAACCCCGCAGCGCTGAAGCGGCTGGTCGGCGGCGGCACGCAACTGCGGCAGTTTCCGAAAGCGGTGATGGAGGCTGCGCAGCAGGCGGCGTTTGAGCTCTACGACGAGGCGGCCGCGAAAAGCCCGCACTTCAAGCGCATCTATGCCGATTGGCTCAAATTCCGCGGCGACCAGTTTTTGTGGTTCCGCGTCGCGGAAATGAGCTATGACAGTTTTGTGTTTACCAGCGCCGCGCGGCCGGTGGCGAAGAAATAGTTCGCATACCAAAACTCCAATTCCCTCTCCCCGTAATAACGGGGAGAGGGTTAGGGAGAGGGGATGCGGAATAATCATTTTTTGATGACAAAACCCCGCACCACCGTGCCCATCCATCTCACCCTCGCGCTGACGTTTTTCAATTTCACCGGCGCCAACGCCACCCGTGTGCTGCTGACGCTCTACGCGCTGGAGATCGGCGCGTCGGCCACCGAAGTCGGCATCCTCGGCGGCCTGCTGTTTCTGTTTCCGCTGCTGCTGTCGTACCCGATCGGCGCGCTGGCCGACCGCAAGGGCGCGCGCGGCATCCTGCTCTTGGCGGCGGTCTGCGCGACGGTGTCGCTGCTGCTGCCGTTTTTCTTTCGCAACCTGATGGTGTTTTACGCCGCCGCCGCGCTGAACGGCCTCGCGCTGGCGTTTTTCCATGTCACGCTGCAGAACCTCGTCGGCAACCTGAGCGCGCCCGAACACCGCGCGCGCAACTTCGCCAACTTCAGCCTGGCCGGCGCGATGACCAGTTTCGTCGGCCCGCTGCTGGCCGGGTTTTCCATCGACACCGTCGGCTACGCCTGGGCATGCCTGATCACCGGCATGGTGTCGGTGATCGTCATTGTGCTGCTGCTGGCGTTGGGGCGGCATTTGCCCAAAGCACGGCCGAAACCGAAAGCCGACGCTAACTCGCCCGCGCCGCGCGCGCTGCTCGATGCCAACGTGTGGCGCATGCTGATCACCAGCGGGCTGGTGCAACTGGGCTACGACCTGTTCCAGTTTCTGGTGCCGATCTACGGCCATGAAATCGGCCTGTCGGCATCGGCCATCGGCGGGGTGCTGGCCACGCTGGCGGTGGCGGCGTTCGTGGTGCGCCTGTTCCTCGCGCACCTGATCGAGCGTTATACCGGCGAGCGGTTGCTGGCGTGGGTATTTTTTACCGGGGCCATCGGTTTTGCGCTGGCGCCGTTTTCACCCAACGGTTTCGTGCTCGGCATGGCGGCGTTCCTGTTCGGCCTCGGCATGGGCATCGGCATTCCGCTGACGGTGATCCTGATGTACGCGAGCTCCGCCGAAGGCCGCTCCGGCCAGACGCTG
>JANNHN010000113.1:0-4429 GCA_031404395.1 Betaproteobacteria bacterium | reverse complement strand
GAGCACACCATGAAGCTAGGAACCATGATACTTGCAGCAACGCTGGCGCTGGCCAGCAGCACCGTATTTGCCAGCAGCTGCCCCAAACACATGAAAGCGATAGACGCAGCCTTGCCGAATGCGAAGCTCAGTGCTGCACAGATGACGGACGTGAAAAAATTACGCGCCGACGGGGAAACCTTCCACAAAGCCGGCAAACATGCCGAGTCCATGGAAGCACTGACCAAGGCCGAAAAACTGCTCGGCATTTAACCCGGCCTTCCGGCTGTTTCAGGAATCCCCGCCTTGCGCGGGGATTTTTTTGTACGCCACGACATCGCCCAGCCGGATCACGCCGCCGGCAATGACCCGCGCGGTGATGCCGCCATGACCGCGCATCGCGTTATAACCGCCGGCCCCCAGCGCTTCCTCCATCCGCGAACAGGGCTCGCACAGCCCGGCGCCCTCGAACAGCACGCCGCCGATTTCAAACGGTGCGTCGTGCAGCGCCAGCAGATTGATGCCCGACACCACGAGATTGCGCCGCACCAGCGCGGGATCAATGACATCGCGGCCGAGCAGCGCAGCGACCGCGGCGAGGTGCTCTTGCTGGATCAGCGTGACCTGGCGGTTGCTCCCGGCATGCTGCGCGCTGCGGTCGCCGACCAGTCCATGTTCCGCCAGCACTTCCACATGATTGACCGCGAGCAGCGGCACCCGGCGCGCCGGACGCAGCCCGATCCATTCCAGCCGGCCGGCACGGGGGAAGGTTTCCATCAGGGCGCGCAGCGGACTGTCGGGGTGGAGTTTGGTCATGGGCCGTGTTTTCAAATGCTTTCAACAGCAGAAACGAATTCCGCTATGCTCTTTGCAGTACATCACGGGGTGTTGCTTTTCGTCCTGATTTTATCAGGGCCGGAAACGCATGGAATGTTTGTAACTAATTGTTTTAATTGAATAAAATATGGAAATGCTCTGGGATGTTATCCATCGTGCCGGAATGTTATCCGGCGTTTTCGCTGGATAAAACTAGTTAGCCGTGTAAAAGCAGAGCATTCATGTCGCAGCCCTCAAAAACCGAATACGTCCCGGCGTTGAGCTTCAATTGGCTCACTCCCTACTACGATGCCGTCGTAGGCACTACCACGCGAGAGCGCACGTTCAAGCAAGCGCTCATCCAGCAAGCCGGTTTCAAGGCAGGGCAGCAGGTTCTTGACCTCGCGTCAGGCACGGGCACTTTGGCCATTTGGGTCAAGCAAAGCCAACCCTTGGCTACTGTCACGGGTGTTGATGGCGACCCAGCCATATTGTCCATTGCCACCCGCAAAGCTAAAAAAGCCAATGTCACAGTGCAGTTTGACCACGCGCTTTCCTATGGCCTGCCCTACCCAGCCGCGCGCTTCGACCGCGTAGTTTCCAGTCTGTTTTTCCATCACCTCACTTGGGAAAACAAGCAACGCACAGCACAAGAGCTGTTCCGTGTTCTCAAACCCGGCGCGGAGCTTCACGTAGCAGACTGGGGCTATCCCACAAGCACCCTCATGCGTGGGCTGTTCCTGTCTATTCAACTACTCGACGGGTTCAAAAACACGCAAGACAATGTATCGGGCAAGCTCATCGAGTTATTCCAGCAGGCTGGGTTTTCTGAGGTTGCGCAGCGGCAAACCTTCAGCACCATCTTCGGCACAATGGCTTTATACAGTGCGGTCAAACACGGCTAACAAGGTGCTCCACCGGACTGTCCCGCCTCCGCTTTGCTACGGCGGGCCAGCCGGTGAGCTTGGGCGTTAGAGGTCGCTATAACAGAACGCTAGGGGTCAGACGAACGCTAGGTGTCAGAACCAACATTATTTTCATGGACGACCCGCAAGCGAATCCCCCGCCAGCCGCGCCTCAGTTGAACGCCGAAATCCCCGTCTGCGCCCGCCCCAGCACCAGCGCGTGGATGTCGTGGGTGCCTTCCAGCGTATTCACCGTTTCGAGATTCATCATGTGGCGGATCACCGGGTATTCGTCGGAGATGCCGTTGCCGCCGAGCATGTCGCGCGCGGTGCGGGCGATTTCCAGCGCCTTGCCGGTGGAATTGCGTTTGAGCAGCGACACCATTTCCGGCGTGGCTTTGCCTTCGTCGCGCAGCCGGCTGATATGCAGGCAGGCGAGCAGGCCCAGCGCGATTTCAGTTTGCATGTCGGCGAGTTTTTTCTGGATGAGCTGATTCGCGGCCAGCGGCCGGCCGAATTGCTTGCGATCCATGGTGTACTGCCGCGCGGTGTGCCAGCAGGCCTCCGCCGCGCCGAGCGAACCCCAGCAGATGGAAAAGCGCGCATTGTTCAGGCAGCCGAACGGGCCTTTGAGTCCTGACACGTTGGGCAGCAGGTTGGCTTCGGGCACGAACACGTTGTCCATGACGATCTCCCCCGTGGGCGAGGCGCGCACCGAGAATTTGCCTTCGATCTTGCGCGTGGACAGCCCCGCCATGCCGCGTTCGAGGATGAAGCCGCGGATCACGCCGCCGTCGTCCTTGGCCCAGATGATCATGATGTCGGCGATCGGCGCATGGGTAATCCACAGCTTGGTGCCGCTCAGCCGATAGCCGCCGTCGGCGCCGCGGGCGCGGGTGATCATGCTGCCGGGATCGGAGCCGTGGTCGGGTTCGGTCAGGCCAAAACAGCCGAGCAATTCGCCGGTGACCATTTTTGGCAGATATTTTTTTCGTTGTTCTTCGGTGCCGTAAGCGTAGATCGGCGTCATCGCCAGCCCGCTTTGCACGCTGCAGGCGGAGCGGAACGCGGTATCGACGCGTTCGAGTTCGCGCATGATCAGGCCGTAGGCGACATAGCCGATGCCGGCGCAGCCGTAGCCTTCGAGCGGCGCGCCGAGAAAACCGAGTTCACCCATTTCGCGCATCACTATGGGGTCGAAGGTTTCGTTGCGGTTCCAGTCGCGAATGCGCGGCGCGAGCTTTTCCTGCGCGTACTGGCGCGCGGTGTCGCGGATCATCCGCTCTTCGGCGGTGAGTTGTGCCTCAATCAGCAGCGGGTCATCCCATTGGAAGTTGCCGCCGGTGAGGGTTACGGAAGTATGGTCTATCGACATCAGTGGTGTCCTGGAAAAGGCGGATATGGTCAGCGCGTGGCGCGGTCGAGGTACAGTTTCACATGGCGCACCAATTCGGTGTCCATGCCATTAAAAAAATGGTCGGCGCCGGCGACGCTGATTTGCGCGGAGCCGCGCACATCCCGGATGGCAGCGGCGCGTTTCGCGGCGTTGTCGAGTACCGCGGGGAAATCCTTCTCACCGTAGAGATCGAGCACCGGCGCCTTGAACGTATCGGCATTCGTGAATTCGCCGGAAATGCCGATGGCCACCCAGGCGTTGATTGTGGGGGCAGTGGCTTGATTCAGGAACACGTTGGTCATGCGCGCACCGAGGCTGTGCGACACGATGGCGATTTTTTTGTGGCCTTTATCGCGCAGGTAGTTCACGGCAGCGGCGATGCGCTCGGCTGCTTCGGGAAACAGCGGTGGATAATCGCTGCCGCGCGCTTCGGCGGCGAGCACCGGCATTTGTACGGACAGCGTGGCATAGCCCTGTTCGGAGAGCTGGCTGCGCAGCGGATTGATCAGGCCCCAGTCCGGATGCACCCCCGATCCATGCACGACGACGATGCCGGCCTGCGCCTTGCTGTTCGGCGCATAGATGCCGAGAAACTTGCGGCCCGAAGGCAACGTCAACCGCACCGGATCGCCGACCAGGATGGCCGGCGTGATCTCATTGGCCCAGCGCTGCTCGCGGGCATAGTCGGCCTGCGCAAAACACGACAGGTTGAACAGGCACAACAACAGCAATGCCCAGATGCGCATCAGTGGCCCCTGAATTCTGGTTTTGTTTTTTCAAGAAATGCTTTGACGCCGGCACGGTAATCGTCGGTGTCGAAACACGCGAATCCGGTATCCCATTCTTCCGGCGCAATGTCGGCGCGCACCGTCAGGCGCTCGATGAACTGTTTGTGCCAGCGCGCGACCAGCGGCGCGCCGTCGGCGATGCGCCGCGCCAGCGCGTAACTCTCGGCTTCGACCTGATCGTCGGCAACCACACGATTGACCAGCCGCTTGCGATACGCTTCTTCGGCATCGAACACCCGGCCTTCGAGCAGGATTTCCAGCGCCACGGCGCGGCCGACCAGCGCCAGCAGCCCGGCGAGTTCGCCGTAGGCCATGGTCAGGCCCAGCTTGTTGATGGGTATGCCGAAACGGCTGGAGGCGCCGCAGAGGCGCATGTCGCACATCGCCGCAATCTCCAGTCCGCCGCCGACGCAGGCGCCCTCAATCATCGCCACGGTCGGGTGGCGGCATTGCGCAACGGCCTGCATGGTGCCGTGGATCAGTTCGCCGTACTGCTTCGCTTGTCGCGCGTTGGCGCGCTCGGTAGCAAATTCGGCGATGTCGGC
>JANNHN010000112.1:0-3804 GCA_031404395.1 Betaproteobacteria bacterium | reverse complement strand
GATGCGACTGCCTGTTTCCTGCTTCAGCTTGCGCGCGGCAGTGATGTGGTCGGCGTGAATGTGCGTGTCGAGCGTATGGCACAACTTGAGTCCGAGCCGGTTGATTTCATCGAGATCGCGCTGCCAGGTGGGCAGCGTCGCATCGATCAGGATCGCCTGTCCTGTGTCCTCGCAACCGAGCAGGTAGGTGTAAGTGCTGGAGAGGGGTTCGAATAACTGCCTGAAGATCATGATGGCGATCAGGGAAGTGCCATGAGGGAACGGAGCCCTGTTTTTCCTGTCACCCTGAAAATATTCCGGGCTCCGTCCTGATATCGTTGATGTTTCTTCGACCGGTCATATCCTGCCCAGAACAGAACAGGATTGATACGATCAACAGTACCGGTCCGATACCGCCGGCGGGTCCTGCCGGTTTACTGGGTGCCTTTGAGAATCATGTCATTCTTGACCGACTTCACGCCTTTGACACCCTTGGCAACTTCAACGGCCTTGTTGATATCGGCGCGGGACCTGACGAAGCCGCTCAACTGCACAATGCCTTTGGAGGTTTCGACGTTGATTTCGGCCGACTTGAGCGAAGCTTCTTCCAGCACGGCAGCCTTCACTTTGGTGGTGATGACGGCGTCGTCAACATATTCTCCGGGTGATGACTTCTTGGACGTCGATGCGGTGGATTTTTCATTGACGGGCTTGCTCGCCTTCGCCGGCTTCATCTGCGCCTTCGCGTCCGCCTTGGCGCGCGTTTCCACGGCCTTGGCTTCCGCCACGCAGGCTTTTTTGTCGGCGCCGGCCTTGTTGTCACACTTTTCCTTGGCGGTCGCGTAATCGGCTTCCGCTTTGGCGATGCTTACCGCGTAGGACTGGTCGCCAGGCCTGTTGCGGGCTTCGAGTTCGGCCTTGGCAACCTTTTCCTTGCCCATGGCTTTGGACAGGCACACGTCTTTCGCATTGGCCGACAGCGAGCCGCAGTCTGCCTTGGCTGACTTGTATTCGGCCGCGATCTTGTCCTTGCTGGCTTTGTAGTCGTCCTTGGACAGGTTTTGCGCCGCCATCGCAGCAGTGCTGAACGCGAGGGCAATCGCAGCTGCGATTGCAGTGATATTGAGTTTATTCATGGTCGTTCCTTTCGGGGAAAATGTAATTTCGGGAGTAATGCATGTCGGAAGTGTTCATTCCGGGCGCGTCACTTCAGGTGATGCCGTTTGCTTCTGACCGTAATTGCTTGATCAACGCTAAACCTTGCCGTCCCGCGGTCCGAGGAAATACCAGAGGATCAAGCCCAGCAGCGGCAGCAGCACCACTACGATGATCCAGAGCATTTTTTTCTCGTTGGAAGCGGTGCTTTGAAAAATATTGATAATCGCCCAGATATCACCGGCAAGTATCAACAGGCCCCAGAGGCCGTTGTATCCGATGTTCATTATTCCTGGTTCCTTCCAAAGATAATCAGGGGATGGGGCTGCGTTTCCGGTATGCGAGGAACGTGGCCGGCACACTGTTTGCATTACAACGGGCAACACCGTACCGGCAAGCATTGAATACCTCGCCGAGGGGAAACTCTGTGCGCCAGCGAACATAATGGTTTTACCTGGATCAATCGACATGACGAATGGGGGGCGTTCAATATGAAGGTCAAAACAGGCCATTGCTTTTTCGGGGAGGCCCCGCATGGCAGGAAGATGTTCGTATGGGTTGTACTTGGAGATGCATTTTGCGCGCCAGACAAGGGTGGTGCCGGGCGGTGGCTCAGGCGTCCGTGGCCTGCCGGTGATCGAGAATCGGTTGCAGGGTGACCGCGCGCCGTTGTAGTAGTTGGCGCTGAGCTGGTAGGCGAGTAAAGGACGATTAAAGAAGACGATTAAAGAGGGCAGGCTCGATATATCCATGACCCGTCGCCAGAGGTCATTAAAATATCAATAAAAACAATTGGTTACGTTGTTTTTTTAGTGAGCGCAGGCTCTGCGCTCTGCCAATGTTCAAGGATCAACTGCAGGGTCACTGCGCCATTGTAGTGATTGGCGCTGAGCCGATAGGTGGCTGTGACAATGTCCGGCAACGGATCGGCGCTGCCGAACAGCATGGCATCGAACTGCTGGTTCTCGCGGCGCAATCGGAGTTTCAGGTGACGTTCGCCGACGATGCGCTGTGCGACCACTTCAAAGCGGTCATGGAAACGCGGTTCCGGGAAGCCCTGGCCCCACACGGCATCGGCCAGCGTGGAGGCATGCGCCAGCGTCATGTCTGCCGGCGACAGCGGGCCGTCGGTGATCCATACCCGATCCAGATCGGCGGGTGTCAGCAGTTCAGTGGCCACGGCTTCAAAAGCCGCGCGGAATTCATCGAATGCGTTTTCGCGCAAAGTCAGTCCCGCCGCCGCGGCATGGCCGCCGAAGCGCAGGATCAGTTGCGGATGGCGCTTGGACACCAGGTCCAGCGCATCGCGCAGATGCAGCGCCGGTATTGAACGTCCGGAGCCTTTCAGTTCGCCGTTGCCCGCCGCGGCGAAAGCAAAGGTCGGCCGGTGGAAGCGCTCGCGCAGGCGCGAGGCGAGGATGCCGATGACGCCCTGATGCCATCCGGCATCGAACAGGCTCAGCGTGTAGCCGGTGCTATCCGGCGCGACGACGGCGAGCGCGGATTCCTGCATATCGGCTTCGATGGTGCGGCGTTGCCGGTTCAACTGGTCGAGTTCGCGCGCGATCTCTGCGGCGCGCGACGGATCGTCGGTGATCAGGCACTCGATGCCCAGTGACATGTCGGTCAATCGTCCGGCGGCATTGAGCCGCGGCCCGACCACAAAACCCAGGTCGTAGGCGCCGGCGCGGGCTATGTCACGACCGGCGGCATTGAGCAGTGCGTTGATGCCCGGCTGCGCGCGGCCGGCGCGGATGCGCTGCAGACCCTGCTGCACCAGCAGCCGGTTATTGTCATCGAGGCGTACTACGTCGGCCACTGTGCCCAATGCGACGAGATCGAGCAGGGCGCCGAGATTGGGCTCGGCCCTCATCCCTGACCCTTCCCCCGGAGGGGGAAGGGAAACACCTATCTCCCCTCTCCCTTTGGGACCTCGGTGCCGCTTGACGGTAGAGGGGACGGGGGAGAGGGACTGCGGGGGAGAGGGTGGTTTGTTCGTTGCGAACCAGCCGCGCCGCCGGAATTCGGCACGCAGCGCCAGCATCAGATAAAACATCACGCCGACGCCGGCGAGACTCTTGCTGGGAAATTCGCATCCCGGCTGATTGGGATTGATGATGCACCAGGCAGCGGGCAGTTGCTCGCCGGGCAGATGGTGATCAGTGACCAGCACTTTCATGCCGAGGCGATTGGCCTCGGCGACGCCTTCGATGCTGGCGATGCCGTTGTCCACGGTGATCAGCACGTCGGGCTTTTTCTGCGCGGCGGCGAGTTGCACGATTTCCGGCGTCAGGCCGTAGCCGTATTCGAAACGGTTGGGCACCAGATAATCCACTTGTGCGCCAAAACCGCGCAGCGCGCGCAGGCCGACGGCGCAGGCCGTGGCGCCGTCGGCGTCGTAATCGGCGATGATCAGCAGTTTTTTTTGCGCAGCGATGGCGTCGGCGAGCAGCGCCGCCATGGTGTTGACGTTGAGCAGACGTTCCGGCGGAATCAGCCGCGACAGATCAGGTGCAAGTTGTTCGTGACGGGTGATGCCGCGCGCCGCGTAGATGCGCGCCATGAACGGCGTCAGTCCGTCGGCAGTCAGTTGCGCAACAGCCGCCGCGCTGACGGGCCGGGTGACGATGTTATTCATGGGCCATTACCGGCGATGGCTGACCAGGGCAG
>JANNHN010000111.1:0-9120 GCA_031404395.1 Betaproteobacteria bacterium | reverse complement strand
CCACGGCGCCCGCCGCGCCGGGACGCGACTCGACCAGCACCTGCTGCCCCCAGTATTCGGTCAGCTTGACGCCGATAATGCGCGCCATGGCATCCGAGCTGCCGCCCGCCGGATAGGTCACGATAAAGCGCACCAGCTTGGCCGGATAGGCCTGGGCCAGCGCGACGCCGCTGACCAGTGCGGCAACAACCACGAACGTGGCGATCACACTGTGTTTGAAGCCGAACATTGAGCCTCCTTTGAGTACTGCCATCGATTGTTATGGTTTTGACCGGGCGTCCCCCTCGGCGCAGGCAGGCCCGCCGGGATACGCGGCTATTTTAGCCCGTGATTCTGAAAACGCAACGCCTGTGCTGCGTTCCGCAAAGCGGGATTCCAATTACGAAATTTATGCGGGGGCGCAAGTCGGTAACTTTGATGATCCCGATCATCGCAGCAACTCCATACGCGCACTAAGCGAGAAACAATCCGATCAGGTCGTTCAGAAAACGCCGGCCCAGCGGACTCGGCGTCACGCGCCGATGATCGCGGATGAGCAGGCCGCGCGCTTCAGCTTGCTCGAATCCCGCCAGCGCGGAAGTCAGATCGAGTCCGGTGCGTTCCGCGTACAGCGCCAACTCAAAACCCTGGTTGAGGCGCAGGGCGTTCATCATGAACTCACCCGGCAGATCGGCGACCGTGACGGCCTGCGCCGCCACGGCGCCGGCGTTTCCGGCCTGCGCCAGATAGGCTTTCGGCTGGCGTGGCCTGGATTCACGTAATATTTTGTTTTTAAAAGATATTTTGCTGTGCGCGCCGGCGCCGATGCCGAGATAGTCGCCGAACATCCAGTAATTGAGATTGTGACGGCTGCGCGCGCCGGGCTGCGCAAACGCCGAAGTCTCGTAATGCGCGTAGCCGGCCGCCGCCAGCTGCATCTCGAGTGCAGACTGCATGTCCGCGGTCGCGTCATCATCAGGCAGCGCCGGCGGATAGCGATGAAAGTACGTATTCGGTTCCAGCGTCAGGTGGTAGGCGCTGACATGCGCCGGCGCCAATGCGCACGCCGTTGCCATATCGGCCCCGGCCTCGGCCAGCGTCTGGCCGGGCAAGCCGTACATCAGATCGAGATTGACGTTGGCGAACGTGCGCAGCGCAAGTTCCGCGGCGCGGTGCGCCTGAGCGCCGTCATGAATGCGCCCCAGCGCGGCGAGATGACGATCGTTGAAACTCTGGATGCCCAGCGACAGGCGATTCACGCCGGCCGCATGAAATCCGGTGAATTTTTCCGCTTCCACCGTGCCCGGATTGGCCTCCATCGTGATTTCCGCATCCACGGCCAGCGGCACGCGGGCGCGCACGCCTGACAACAAGGCATCCAGCGCGCGTACCGACAGCAGACTGGGGGTGCCGCCGCCGATAAACACCGTCCGCACCGGCCGGCTCCACACCTGCGGCAATGCCGATTCCAGGTCGCGCAACAGTGCCGCCACGTATTCATCCTCGGGCAGCGTGCCGCGCGCCTCGTGCGAATTGAAATCGCAGTACGGGCATTTGCGCACGCACCACGGAATGTGGATATACAGCGACAGCGGCGGCAGTACGTTGAACCGCAGTGAGGAATGCCCCCCAAGGGGACTTCCTTCGGGGCGCCCCCCAAGGGGACTTCCTTCGGGGCGCGGGGCGAGGAGTGCGGAGCGGGTAGTCACAGGGGGATCGCAGACAGAACGTTACGCCGTTTGCATCGCGCGCAGGCGTTCAACCAGCAGCGCCAGCGCGCGTCCGCGGTGGCTGACGCGGTTTTTTTCTTCCGGCAGCAGTTCGGCGCCGGTCTTGCCCAGCGCCGGAATATAAAACAACGGGTCATAACCGAAACCGCCTGCACCGCGCGGCGCCTCGAGGATTTCGCCATGCCATTCCGCTTCAGCGAGCAGCGGCTGCGGATCATCAGCATGACGCACCAGCGCAACCACGCAGCAATAATGGGCGCGCCGGTCTGCGGCGCCAGTCAGCGCGCGCAGCAGTTTCTCGTTGTTGTGCCGGTCCTGCCCGTCGCGTCCGGCAGCGCCGGGGGTCGCGGCATATCGCGCCGAATGCACGCCGGGCTCGCCGTTGAGCGCAGTGACGCACACGCCGGAATCATCCGCCAGTGCCGGCAGGCCGGTCGCGCGGCTGGCATGCCGCGCCTTGGCCAGCGCATTCTCGACAAACGTGCAATGCGGCTCCTCGGCCTCACTGACGCCGAGCGCGCCCTGCGGCACGACCTCAATCGCCAGCGGCGCGAGCATGGCGCCGATCTCGCGCAATTTGCCCGGATTGTTGGAGGCAATAACAATTTTGTTCATTTCTAAAAACCATTAGTCTCGTAGCCCGGATGGAGCGAAGCGGAATCCGGGCTACGGATACTGTGGCTGAATTACAGTTTGCCGTTTTCCGTTTTATCCCAACGCCGCGCGCTGGGCAGCCACCAGTTGTGCGATCCCCTGTTGTGCGAGATCGAGCATGGCCTGCATTTCGGCGCGGCTGAACGGCGCGCCTTCCGCCGTGCCCTGCACCTCAATCAATCCGCCGCCCTCCGTCATCACCACATTCATGTCGGTATCGCAGTTTGAATCCTCGGCGTAATCAAGATCGAGTACCGGCACGCCCTCGAATACACCGACCGAAACGGCGGCCACGGCTTCCCGCAACGGCGATGCCGCTATGCGTTTTTCACGGATCAAAAAAGCCACTGCATCGGCCAGCGCCACGTACGCGCCGGTGATGCCGGCAGTACGCGTGCCGCCGTCGGCCTGCAACACGTCGCAATCGAGATGGATGGTGCGTGGCCCCAGTTTCTCCAGATCGACCACTGCACGCAGCGAGCGGCCGATCAGGCGCTGGATTTCCTGGGTGCGGCCCGACTGTTTGCCGCGTGCCGCTTCGCGGTCGGTACGGGTATTGGTGGACCGCGGCAGCATGCCGTATTCGGCCGTGACCCAGCCGCGCTCGGTGCCGCGCAAATGCGGCGGCTGCTTCTCCAGCACGCTCGCCGTGCACAGCACTTTGGTTGCGCCGAATTCGATCAGCACCGCGCCTTCAGCATGGCAGGTGTAATTGCGGGTGATGCGGATGACGCGCAGTTCACCGGGTTTGCGCTGGCTGGGTCGCACGGGACTCCTTCGATATGCTATGTTTCACGGGTCTTTCATTATAAGGCCCGCCGCAATGATCCACAGCATGACCGGATACGCCGCCGCTGCGCGTGAGCTCGACTGGGGCTCGCTCAGTCTCGAGTTGCGCTCGGTCAACCATCGCTACCTCGACGTGTCGTTCCGCATGCCCGACGAACTGCGGACTGCCGAACCCGCGCTGCGCGAAGCGATCGCAGCCGCGACCACCCGCGGCAAGATAGAGTGCCGTGTCGCTTACGCGCTGCGCAGCGGCACGCAAGGCGGCATGGAACCCGATCCGGTGCTGCTCGCACAGTTGCTGGCGCTCAATGCGCGCGTGCGCGCAGCGCTGCCCGACGCGCGGCCGCTGGGTGTTGCCGACGTGCTGCGCTGGCCGGGCATGCTCGGCGCCGAAGCCTTGCCCGTTGATGAATTGCGCGCGGTCGCCGGCGAACTGATGCGCGAAGCGCTGCGTGAATTCACCGCTGCGCGCGCCCGCGAAGGCGAAAAACTCGCCGCGGTGATTCTGGAGCGTGCCGCCGACATGCGCAGTCGCATCGCGGCCGTCCAGCCGCGCATGCCGGAAATCATCACCGCATTCCAGGAAAAACTGAATACGCGGCTGAAGGAAGCACTGCTGTCCGCGGACGACGAGCGGGTACGTCAGGAAGTCGCGCTGTTCATCAACAAGATCGACGTTGACGAAGAATTGTCGCGGCTCGCCACACACCTCGACGAAATCCAGCGCATCCTGAAAAAAGGCGGCGCCGCGGGTAAACGCCTGGATTTCCTGATGCAGGAGCTCAATCGCGAAGCCAACACGCTGGGATCAAAATCTGCGGACATGGCGGTGACGCAGGTGGCCATGGACCTCAAATTGCTCATCGAGCAGATGCGCGAACAGATCCAGAATATCGAGTGAGCGGGGAGCAGGACATGAACAACCGACATTGTGCTGTTGCCCTTCACCATTCACCCTTCACCATTCACTCCCTTAAATGAGCGGCAATCTCTACATTGTCAGCGCACCCTCCGGGGCCGGCAAGACCAGCCTGGTGGCGGCGCTGATCGAGGCCGATCCGCAGATTCGCAAGTCCGTGTCGTACACCACGCGGGCGCCGCGGCCCGGCGAAGTCAACGGCAGCCATTACCATTTCGTCACGCCCGATGTATTCGGACAAATGGCGCAGGCGGGCGACTTCCTCGAATCCGCGCTGGTCCACGGCAACCGCTATGGCACATCCAAAAAATGGGTCGCCGACCAGATTGCCCGCGATATCGACATCGTGCTGGAAATCGACTGGCAGGGCGCCGCCCAGGTGCGCAAACTGATGACTGCAACGATCAGCATTTTCATCCTGCCGCCGTCTTTTGAGGCGCTGCTGCAGCGGCTGAACACCCGCGGCCAGGACGCCCCCGAGATGATCGCGCAGCGCCTCACCAACGCCCGGGACGAGATCAGCCATATGGGGGAGTTCGACTATGTTATTATCAACCACGAATTCCGGGTCGCCGCGAACGAATTGCAGACCGTAGTCCGCGCCGAGCGCCTGCGCACCGCGCGCCAGCTTCTCCGGCACGCCGTCCTGATCAAGCGACTCACTTAACTGACCCATTTAACCAGCTCATTTAACCAGCTCAAGTAGAGAAAACATGGCCCGCATCACTGTTGACGACTGCATCAAAATCATCCCCAACCGGTTCGAAATGACCCTGGCCGCGACTTATCGCGCACGCCTGCTGGCAAACGGCGCCCAGCCGATGATCGACGCCACCCGCGACAAGCCCACGGTCATTGCGCTGCGAGAACTCGCTGCGGGCCGCTACGGCGCCGAAATCCTCAATAAGAGTCCGTCGTAGCAGGCGGTACGCGCCTCGATCAGAGGCGTGACTCCTGACTGCGGACGGCGTAAACCACCGGACGCATGACCGCACCCATTCCCACCGCAACGGCGGCGCCCCGCGCACTGTTCGGGGAATGGTCCGGTTACCTTAAACCGGAAGATCTGTTGCAGCTTGAGGCTGCATATCATTTCAGCGAATCGGCGCATCAGGGCCAGTTTCGCCAATCGGGTGAACCTTACATCGCGCACCCGCTGGCCGTGGCCAGCATCCTGGCGCAATGGCATCTCGACTCCCAGGCGTTGACGGCGGCACTGCTGCACGATGTCGTCGAAGATACCGCAATTACCACGCAGCAGATTGCCGAGCGTTTCGGTAAACCAGTCGCCGAACTGGTGGACGGCGTATCCAAACTCGATCGCATCGAGTTCGATACGCTGGAAAAAGCGCAAGCCGAAAACTTCCGCAAGATGCTGCTGGCGATGGCGCGCGATGTGCGCGTCATACTGATCAAACTCGCCGACCGCCTGCACAACATGCGCACGCTCGATGCGGTTCCGCCGCAGAAGCGTCAGCGCATCGCTCGCGAAACGCTGGACATCTACGCCCCTATCGCCAACCGCCTGGGCCTGAACGCGCTCTACCAGGAAATGTCGGATCTGTCGTTCCAGCACCTGTATCCCGACCGCTTCCGCGTACTCGCCAAAGCGATCAAGACGGCGCGCGGCAACCGGCGCGAAGTGTTGAGCAAAGTACTCGACGGCGTGCAACGGCGGCTCGCCGAACAGGGGCTGGAAGCGCAGGTGCAAGGCCGTGAAAAACACCTGCACTCGGTGTACCGCAAGATGCGTGACAAGCACCTGTCGTTCGCGCAAGTACAGGACGTGTTCGGTTTCCGCGTCGTCGTCAAGGACACGCAATCCTGCTATGTGGCGCTCGGCGTGCTGCACGGCCTCTACAAACCGATACCCGGCAAGTTCAAGGATTACATCGCCATCCCCAAGGGCAACGGTTACCAGTCGCTGCACACCACGCTGTTCGGCCCCTTCGGCAGTCCGATCGAAATCCAGATCCGCACCGCCGACATGCACCGAATCGCCGAAGCCGGCGTCGCCTCGCACTGGCTGTACAAGAGTACTGACACTTCGCTGTCGGAATTGCAGCAGAAAACGCACCTGTGGCTGCAAAGCCTGCTGGAAATGCAAACCGAATCCGGCGATTCGGCGGAGTTCCTCGAACACCTCAAGGTCGATCTGTTTCCGGATGCGGTCTATGTGTTCACGCCCAAGGGCAAAATCCTCGCCTTGCCCCGCGGCGCCTGCGCGGTGGATTTCGCCTATTCGGTGCATACCGACATCGGCAATCGCTGCGTGGCGGTCAAAATCAACCAGGAGCTGATGCCGCTGCGCACCGAATTGCGCAATGGTGACCGCGTGGAAATCATCACCGCTTCGCACGCCAAACCCAATCCGCTGTGGCTCAACTTCGTTGCCACCGCCAAGGCGCGCGCGCATATCCGCCACTATCTGAAGACCATGCATTTTTCCGAGTCGGTGCAGCTGGGCAAGCGTCTGCTGCAGCAGGCGCTCGGCAACTTCAAGGCCGGCGTCGCGGAAATCACCGATGCGCAATGGGACAAACTGGTGCGCGAATCCAACACCAAATCACGCGACGTCATACTCTCCGACATCGGCCTGGGCAAGCGCCTCGCCGTCGTCGTCGCCCATCAGTTGCTGGCGCGCGGCGAGCTGCTGCCGGCGGAAGGCCGCCCTGCGGGCGCGATGGTGGTGCGCGGTTCCGAGGGCCTCGCCGTGCAGTTCGCGCGCTGCTGCGGACCGATTCCGGGCGACCCCATCATCGGCGTCATCAGCAAAGGCCAGGGCATGGTCGTGCATACCCACGACTGTCCGGTCATCGCCAAGAGTCACCGCGATCCTGATCGTCTGCTCGACGTACAGTGGGACGCCAACCCGTCCAAACTCTTTGACGTCGGTATCCGCCTGGTGGTAGCCAATCAGCGCGGCGTGCTCGCCAAGGTGGCGGCGGAAATCGCTGCCGCGGAATCAAACATCCAGAATGTCGCCGTCGATCCCGAAGATGGCGGCACCTACACCGGCATGCGCTTCACCGTGCAGGTGATGAACCGCATGCACCTCGCCCGCATCGTGCGCGATCTGCGCAAAATCCCCGAAGTCGTCCGCATCAACCGCATCAAGGGCTGAGCTCCGTGCCCAAGGCCCGCCGGTCCGCCAACGAAGCCTGTTCGCCACTCATCCAACGGCAAAAATCAGGGATGACTGCAGACGGCATGCGACCGCATACTGCCGACAGCCTCACTTGCCGCACGCGCTGCGACCATCGTTCCAGCCCATCATGTAATCGACATCCGCCTTAAACCGGCGTTCGTCGCGCTTGACCGCGCCGCCGGCAGAGGCACAACCATCGGCATGCCCACTTTTGAACGCGGGCGAGTATCCGGAAAGGTTGAAACGCGGCGGCGGCGCATGCGCGCAAGCCGCCACTATGGCAGCGATCAGTATTGCTGCAGCAAACCGTCCCATTAACAGAATTCCTTTCAACAACACTCCACAAGTCGGGCGCACTTTGCGGCGCACCCGCGTAACCGGCCTGCAGGCACCTGCGTCAACCAGCGGCAACCGGGTAACCGTTCCTGATTTTCACCCGCTGGCCGACGGCAACCACCGGTTCCGGCATATTGAAAACGCGCATGCTGCTGTCTTCCATGCGCACGTGTACCTCGTAATTAACGCGTTTGTCCATGTTCTTTTCAAGTTCGTGACCCGCGTAGGCACCGGCGCCGGCGCCAACCACCGTCATCGCCGTGCGCCCCCGGCCGCCGCCGACCTGGTTGCCGAGTATGCCGCCGACCACGCCGCCCGCCACCGCGCCCATACCGCTGCCCTGCCCTTTGACCTGCACAACGTGAATTAAATCGACAACACCGCAGTCGGCGCAACGCGAAGCAGCAACGGTACGCCTCGGCATTTTTGCCGGTACGCCCTGCCCGGCCTTGCGGGCGGGCGCAGTCACCGCAGGAGGTTCCATGGATTGTGACTGCGTGGATTGCGATTGCGCCAGCGGCAACCATCCCATCATCGCTGCGATGCCCAGTGCGCTGGCAATGGTCACCGCGATGCCGGCAATCAGCAACGTCGGGTACAGCAGCGAACCAGTGGCCCGGCTGACAGGCGCCGCTTCCGGCGTGGTAGTGGAAGGCATGATGAATCTCCGTTAATCATTACGCGCCGCTCCGCCCCATGCGGTGGCAGCCCGCAGTGAATACAGCAAGCTCAATGCCAGATCAATTTATTTTTTAAAAACAATTGGTTAAGTGAATTCATCCACTGTGAACTGTCGCCGGATCACGACGCTGCCTGCCGCAAAACGCCCAGCCCGCTGCTGATGAGAAAGTTTGCGGATCTGCAACGCACGGACATCAGGCGCGTTGCGCCTTGAACAGCCGCGGATCGAGCCGGTGACGCTGCAACAACTTGTAGAACTCGGTGCGGTTGCGCTTGGCCATGCGCGCTGCGTGCGTGACATTGCCCTCGGTGATTTTCAGCAACTGGGCGAGATAGTCACGCTCGAACTTGCGCCGCGCCTGCTCGAAAGATTCAAACTCGGTCTGCTCACGCTGTATCGCCTGCTGCAGAAGAACCATCGGGATGCGCGGCGTTGTGGTCAACGCCACCGATTGCTCAATGACGTTATAGAGCTGACGCACGTTGCCGGGCCAGGAAGCAGTGACCAGCAATTCCACCGCCTCCGGCGCCAGCCCGGTCACGTCCTTTTTGTAGCGTGCAATCAGCTCGTTCAGGAAATGGTTTGCCAGCAGGGGAATATCTTCGCGCCGCTCGGCGAGTTGCGGCAGCGTCAACGCCACTACCTTCAGCCGGTAGTACAGATCCTCGCGGAAATTCCCCGCAGCCATTTCAGTTTCCAGGTTGCGGTGCGTCGCCGATATCACGCGCACATCAACCGGTACGTGCTGCATGCCGCCTACCGGACGCACCTGCTTTTCCTGCAGCACGCGCAGCAGTTTGACCTGCAGCGCCGGCGGCATATCGCCGATTTCGTCGAGCAGCAACGTGCCGCCGTCGGCCGCCTGGAACAGGCCGCGATTCTC
>JANNHN010000110.1:0-3824 GCA_031404395.1 Betaproteobacteria bacterium | reverse complement strand
CGCGTTGGGGTTCGCAAGCTCACCCCAACCTACTCACTGCACCTCGACATTCAAATCGAGACCAGACAAAATCGCTCGTTTCCACATTTCGATCATCAACTGATAACTGGCCCTCGTGAAAACGTTGGGACACTACTGATGAACCATAGAATCTCAGAGCCTGCCCCGGACTCGAGTCCGGGGGCGAACAGTCATTCTTAGAGCCGTTCGTGGTGATGCTGAGCTCGTCGAAGCATCGAACCATGAACGGCGGCCCAGCTCATTTTGTCAGGTCTCTTGGATGCCGTATCCGGGCATTGTAGGTATAAAACCCCGGATGCTCCAGTGAGCCCCTTCATTTGCGGCTCCGCAGCGCTTGTAACGGCCGGCGCATGCGGCTAGGATTCGTAAAACATCAGCAGAAAATAACTGCCGGAGCCGGCCCCTGAGCACAGGCGCAATGACTCCAGCCCAACCCTGGAGGAAACCATGAAAAGATCCTGCAACATCATTGCCGTAGCGTTGATATTTGCGCTGAGCAGCGTATCAGGCGTGGCCACCGCGCAGCAGAAGTGGCCGAGCAAACCGATCCGCATGATCGTGCCGTTCACTCCGGCCGCCGCGAGCGATGTCCTCGGGCGCCTGCTGGCGCAGCGGCTGATCGAGGTGTACGGTCAGCAGGTTGTAGTCGATAACCGGCCGGGCGCCGGCGGGCTGATCGGCAGCGAACTCACCCGCGATGCGGCCCCCGACGGCTACACCATCGCCATGGTCGGGCAGCCGCATCTGTCGAACGTGCTGATCCGCGAGAAAAAGGCTTATGACCCGCTGAAGGATTTTGCCGCGATATCGTTTGTCGCCTTTACGCACAACATCATCGTGCTCGGCAACGGCGTCAACGTGAAAAATATCCCGGAGCTGATCGCGCTGGCAAAAGCGAGCCCCGGCAAACTCAACTACGGCTCGGCCGGCGTCGGCAGCTCGTCGCATCTCGCCGGCGCGCTGTTCACCGCCAAGGCCGGCATCGACGTCGTGCACGTGCCGTTCCGCTCCGGCCCCGACAGCCGCATCGCGCTGAGCTCCGGCACTATCCAGTTCTATGTGTATCCGCTGCCCGCGATCATGGGCATCATCAAGGCCGGGCAGTTGCGCGCGCTGGCGGTGGGCGGCGCGAAACGCGCCGAGGCGCTGCCGGATGTGCCCACGGCCGCCGAAGCGGGATTCCCCGCCTACCGGAGCGAATCGTGGTTCGGCCTGATCGCGCCGCGCAACGTGCCCAGGGCCATCATCACCAAGCTCAATGCCGACACCGTCAAAATCCTGCAGGAAGAAGACATGCGCAAAAAGTTCGCGCTGCAGGGCGCGGTGCCGGGCTACGGCACGCCGGAACATTTTGCGAAAATGCAGGCCGACGAATATGCCGAACTGTCTGCGCTGATCAAACAGATCGGGATGAAGGCACAGTAGGAGGGGGTGGAATACCCGCGGGGGAAAACGGGGGCAGGCAGACGCGTTGCGGCCCCGCCGCACGTATATAAAAATACCAATAAAAACAAATACTTACAGAATTCCCCATGCGGGCAACCGGCGGGGAATTATTTTTTGCGCACCTCTCAATTGAATTCCCCTTCCCCCGCTTTTCTATTTATTCCCTCTCCCCGCATGCGAGGGACAAGGGAACACTTGAAGCGGAGCAGAGGGTTAGGGTGAGGGGAGGCGGTAGAGGGTGAGGGGTCGTTCAATAGACAGGAGAAAACTATTTCTCCCGCATCGCCCGCGCCTTCTTCGCCGCAGGCCGCTCCCAACACCGCTTCATCCACGCATCCACATGCGGCCACTTCGCCAGATCCATCGACAGCGCGCGATACAGCGCCCCCGCCACATTCAGATCCGCCACCGAAAACGCCGGACCGGCGAGCCACGCAGATTTTGCCAGCGCAGTTTCCAGCACATCAAACGCGGGTGCGACTTCCTTCCACGCCTCCGCCGCCATCGCAGGCTTGCGCTCCGCTTCCGGCAGCGCCACCGTATGCCGCACGTAGTTGACGATCTGCCGGTCGAGGCGGTCGGTCTCCCACAGGCTCCACTGCCAGGCCAGCGCCTCGTGCTGCGGATTCGCCGGGTAGAGCGGGCTTTTGTGTTTTTTGGCGAGATACAGATTGATCGCCATCGATTCCGCCAGAATGAAACCGTCTTCATCGATGGTCGGCACGCGCGCATTGGGATTGACTGCGCGGTATTCCGGGGTCTGCGTCTCCGGCGCACGCGGCAGCCAGTCCTTGTGGTCGTAGGTCAGGCCGAGTTCACCAGCCATCCAGATGACGCGCAGGGCGCGGGAATTGGCGGAGCCGTAGAGGTGGAGCATGATTTCTCCAGTGCAGTAAGGTCAAAAAGAGCTGTGGTGTCTGTGCCGTGACGTCACTATACCGATTCGGCAGCTTGCTTAATTATGGAAACTGTCAGTTACCGGGAAGTGTAATGGTTGCCCATGGGGGCGATTACCCTGATGGGACTGGAAAGGTCGGTTTTCGATCCAAACTGGACGTGCCCATGCACTGCATTTTCTATGGTTGGTTCGAGCCTAGGTCGGGGAGCTTATCTGGACTCGAATTCCTAAAAGTGACGGAGTCGATTTCTAGAAGATGCGAAACTGATCGCTGGTTGTAATTCAACCCGTACCCTTTACCGCCCGCGCTGCTCCGCCAGCGCCCTGTCAACCAGCGCCTTCAATTCCTCAAAGCCAAAACTCGGCAGCGGCCTGCCGTTGACGAAAAACTCGGGTGTCTTGCTGACCTTCAGGGTCTGTGCGTCGGCGAGGTCCTGCGCAATCACGCCGGCGATTTCGGGGGCGGTGATGTCGAAGGCCATCTGTTCCATGTTCAGGCCGATGCCGCCGAGATGTTTCCATGTCCGGCCCACGTTGGCTGCGTGGTTCTGCACCCAGTCGGACTGGTTGGCGAGCAGGGCTTCCAGCGCCGGCCAGAACTTCCCCTGCCGGCGCGCAGCTTCGAGCACGGCAACCACCTTGTCCGAGCCCTGGTGGAACGGGGCGTAGCGCAGCACGAGGCGAATCCGGTCGGGGTGGGCGGCCATCATCTGCTTGACCATCGGATAGAACACCCGGCAGGTCTCGCAGGCTGGATCGAGAAATTCGACGATGACGACCGGGGCGTCGGCTTTGCCCAGCGTGGGCGAGTGCATGCGCACCAGTACCGCACGATTGGCTTCGGCAAGCTGATTGGCCGCCTTTTCCTGCTGGGCGTTGTAGAACAGCACGCCGGCGACGAAGGCCAGCAGCAGTCCGATCGCGGAAGCAACGAAGAGGGTTTTCTGTTTCATCGGGAGCCTTTGTAATAGGTCGCCAGCAGCAGCCCGGCGATGAGTGCAAACGACATGGCAGAGAGCAGCGGAATGCTCACGAAGCCGAACCAGACTACCTGCAGGTCGGAACACGGCACACCCGGCTGGCAGGGCTTGACGTTCTCGGGTATCCATCCGGCGATCAGCGCCAGGTGAAACAGCGCCAGTCCCAATCCCGCCAGTGCCAGCGGCAGGGCGTAACGCACGACGCGCGGATCGTAGGGCAACAGTCCGGCGGCGAGCACCAGGACCAGCGGGAACATGGCGATGCGCTGATACCAGCACAGCACGCAGGGCGTGTAGCCCATCACTTCGCCAAGAAACAGCGCACCCAGCGTCGATATGGCGGCGATCAGCCAGGCGCCAAAAATCAGGGCCCATCCGGTGGGGGTGGTGTCGGGCATGGCATCAAAACATTCAGGCGGATTCAGGGATGGGTGGGGAATTCAAGGGCCGAACTAAAGGATACGTATTCGTATTTCTCT
>JANNHN010000109.1:0-4846 GCA_031404395.1 Betaproteobacteria bacterium | reverse complement strand
TGCACTACGCCGTTTTCGATGCGCACCGGAAATTTTGCAGTCGGTTCGTAGGCCGGCGCCGACAGCGCCTCGCCGGTGCGCACACAGAAACGTGCGCCGTGGCGCGGGCAGATGATCTGGTCGCCTTCGAGCACGCCGTTCGCCAGTTCACCGCCGTCGTGGGTACAGACGTCTTCGATCGCGAAATACTCGCCGCCGATATTGAATACCGCGACCGTGACGCCATCGACATCGACTACCCTGCTGGCGCCCGGCGCCAGTTCACCCACCGCTGCGACGGCGATCCAATCGGACATGCGCGTTAGATGGCAACGACTTCGAGGTCAGGTTCGATCTGCCGCACCAGGTTTTCGATCCCGGCCAGCGTACCTGACAGCGAGCTCGGGCAACTGCCGCAGGCGCCCTGGTAATGCACCGACAGCTTGTTGCCTTCGAGCCCCATCACATGCAAATCGCCGCCGTCGTTCTGCAGGTACGGCCGTATCTGCTCGTCGAGGATGGCATTGATTTTATCGAGCCGCGCACGGTCTTCGGGGCTGAGCTTTTCTGGATCTATGGCCTCGCTGGATTGTGCCGCGAGTTTTTCCGAATTCGCATCAGCCGAGGGCGCATCGCGGATCGGCGCCGCCAGCTTACGCATCAGCTCCTGCCAGTCGGCGCTGCCGTCCTGCGTCACCGTCACCCAGTGATCCACATAAAACACATTGGTCACATGCTCGACGTCGAACAGCGCCAGCGCCAGCGGATCGCCCGCGGCCTGCGCGGAATTTTCATACGAGCGCGTCACGCCCCAGGTCAGCGGCTCGCGCAGGATGAATTTCATCGCGTTGGGATTCGGGGTCGGTTCGATTTCGGCAATTTTCGGCATGATGGGTATTTCAGCTGCGTTTGCTGCGTTATTCAGTGGAAGCAGATTCAGCGCCGGCAAACGCCGCGTGCAGCGTGTGCCAGGGCAGGATTGCGCATTTGACGCGGGTCGGCAGATCGCGCACGCCCGCAAACACCGTCAGGCGGCCGAGGTGATGTGGCGCTGCAAGGTCGAGTTTGCCGGTGGTCATATCGCGGAATTCCTGCACCATCTGCTCCGCATCAGTGCGGCTCTTGCCCTTGACGATGGCGGTCATCATCGACGTCGACGCCTTGCAGATCGCGCAGGCTTCGCCCTCGAATCCCACGGCCTCGACGGTGTCGCCGTTTACCCGCAGCGACAAATGGATATGATCGCCGCACAGCGGGTTAAGCCCTTCCGCCTGGTGCGTGGCGTCCCCGAGCATGCCCCAGTTGCGGGGCTTCCTGTTGTGATCGAGGATCATCTCCTGATAAAGCTGGCGGCTGACAGTCATCGCGTGGCGTTTCAGGAAAAAAGCTTCTGCACCCTGGCGACGGATGCCGCGAGCGCATCGACTTCGGCCATGGTGTTGTAAAAAGCGAACGACGCGCGGCAGGTCGCCGGCACCCTGAAGCGCTGCATCACCGGCTGCGCGCAATGATGCCCGGTGCGGATCGCCACGCCGTCGTCATTGAGCAGCGAACCGACGTCGTGCGGATGCACGCCCTCCACCGCGAACGACAGCACCGCCGCTTTTTTCTCGGCGATGCCGATCAGGCGCACGCCGGGCAGGCGGTTCAGTTGGTCCGTGGCGTAATCCAGTAAATCGGTTTCATGCGCGGCAATACGGGCTATGCCGATAGCCGACAGGTAATCGATGGCAGCGCCCAGCGTGATGGCTTCGCCGATGGGTGGTGTGCCGGCCTCGAACTTGGCGGGAATCGGCGCATAAGTCGTTTTCTCGAAGGTCACCGACAGGATCATGTCGCCGCCGCCCTTGAAGGGCTGCATTTTTTCGAGCAATGCCGCCTTGCCGTACAGTGCGCCGATGCCCGTCGGGCCGCACAGCTTGTGGCCGGAAAATGCGTAAAAATCGCAATCAAGATCCCGCACATCAACCTTCAGATGCGGCACCGCCTGCGCGCCATCGACCAGCACCGGCACGCCGTGCTCATGGGCGATGGCGATCATTTCCTTCACCGGCGTGATCGTGCCCAATGCGTTCGAAACATGGGTCATCGCCACAAATTTCGTGCGCGCATTGAACAGCTTGCGGTAATCCTCCACCAGCAGTTCGCCGCGGTCATTGACCGGCACCACGCGGATTTTTGCACCCTTCTCTTCAGCGACCATCTGCCAGGGCACGATGTTCGAGTGATGCTCCAGCGTGGTCAGGATGATCTCGTCGCCGTCCTGGAAAAATTTGCGGCCATAACCATGCGCCACCAGATTGATGCCCTCAGTGGTGCCGCTGGTAAAAATGATTTCACGTTCTTCGCCGGCATTGATGAACGCCTGCACCTTGCGCCGCGCGGCTTCGTATTCGGCGGTCGCCGTCTCGGACAGGTAATGCACCGCGCGATGGATGTTGGCATGCTGCTCTGAACGGTACTTCACCCAGCGCTCCATGACCTGGCGCGGCATCTGGCTTGACGCTGCATTATCCATGAAAATCAACGGGTTACCGTTAATCTTCAGATCGAGGATGGGGAAATCACGGCGCAGCCGCGCCACGTCCAGCGCCACCGTGGCCGATGCTGTTGCCAGGGTATTGCGTCCGCTCATATCCCGCCCTCGGCGCGCGCCATGACGGACTTCTCGAGTTGCGCGACCAGCGACGGCACCGGAATGCGATCGATGATTTCGGCGCCAAACGCATAGGTCAGCAGGTTGCGCGCCTGGCGCTCCGGCAGGCCGCGGCTTTTCAGATAAAACAGGTTCTCGGCGTCGAGCTGGCCGACGGTCGCGCCGTGCGCGCATTTGACGTCGTCGGCAAAAATTTCCAGTTGCGGTTTGGTATCGACATGCGCCTTGTCCGACAGCAGCAGGTTGCGGCTCTGCTGCGAGGAGTCCGTCAACTGCGCACCCTTGCGCACCAACACCTTGCCGTTGAACACCGCATGCCCGGCGCCGCCGACAATGGTCTTGTGCGATTGCACGCAGGTGCCGTTGGGCTTGGTGTGATCCATCAGCGAGTGCGTATCGGCCAGCTGGCGGCCACCGATCAACGCAATGCCGTCGATCTGCGCGTGTGCGCCCTCACCCTGCTGAGTCACCGTCAGGTTGTTGCGCGACAGCCGCGCGCCGAAGGTCACGGCATGCGACAGGTAACGGGCATCTTTCGCCAGCGTCACCGTGCAGGCGCCGATATGGAAGGCCTGGCCGCTCTCGCGCTGCAGCTTGATATGACGCACTGAGGCATTCGGCGCCACTGCGACTTCGGTGACGGCATTGGTCAGATAGGCTTCGTCGCCCAGCGCAACATAGTCTTCAATCACGCAACACTCGCTGCCGGTGTCGGCCACGATCAGGCAGCGCGGATAGGCGGCAGCGCCCTTGCGGGTCGCCACGAACAGCAGATGGATCGGCTGTTTGAGCGCCGCATTTTTTGCGGTATGGATGAACACGCCGTGCTGCAGGAACGCGGTGTTCAGCGCCGTAAACAGATCGTTGGCGCCATTCGCCAGTTTTGCGAGATGCGGTTCGATCAAGGCAGCATGGGTTTTTAATGTATCCGCCAGCAGTTCAACGGTGATACCTGCCGGCAGCGCATTGCGCTGCGACAGCGCCGGCGCATACACGCCGTCAACAAACGTCAGCCGCACCGCGGCTTCAGCCACGGCAAAACCGGCGATGTCCGCCATGGACACAGTTGCGGCTGCGGTGACCGGCTGAAACTGGAGTTTGGTCAGCGGCGTGAGATCGGTGAAGCGCCATTCCTCGTCGCGCGTGGTCGGCACGGTCAGCGCATTGGCGCGCTCCAGCGCCGCCGCGCGGCGCGTGTTGAGCCAGGCTGCCGGGCTCTGCGGCACTGCGGCGTTGCCGGCCAGCAGCGACGCCACGTAGGGATGAGATGCGGGATGCGTTGCAGCGACTGTCACGCAGGAACTCCGGCTTTTTTCCCCGCTTCTTTCGGCTCAAGCAGCCAGTCGTAGCCGCGCTCTTCGAGTTGCAGCGCCAGCGCCTTGTCACCGGATTTGATGATGCGGCCGGCCGACATCACGTGCACATGATCCGGCGTGATGTAATTGAGCAGCCGTTGGTAATGCGTCACCAGCACGCAGGCATTGTCCGGCGTCAGCAGTTTGTTGACGCCGCCGGCGACCACGCGCAGCGCATCGATATCCAGCCCGGAGTCAGTCTCGTCGAGCAGCGCCAGCACCGGCTCGAGCAGCGCCATCTGCAGGATTTCGTTGCGCTTTTTCTCGCCGCCGGAGAACCCGTCATTGATGCTGCGGCTCAGAAAACCCGGATCCATTTCCAGCATTTTCATTTTCTCGCGCACCAGATCGTCGAACTCCAGCGGATCGAGATCGTCCTTGCCGCGGCCGCCCTGCACCGTGTTATAGGCCAGGCGCAGGAAAGCGCTGTTGGTGACGCCGGGTATTTCCACCGGGTACTGGAAGCCGAGGAATATCCCGGCGCGGGCGCGCTCGTCGGAGGCCAGCGCAAACAGATCCTTGCCCTGATACAGCACTTCGCCGCCCTGCACGGTATAAGCCGGGTGGCCCGCCAGCACCTTGGCGAAGGTGCTCTTGCCGGAACCATTGGGACCCATGATGGCGTGCACCTCGCCGGCGCGCACCGTGAGATTGATGCCCTTCAAAATCTCCACGCCCGCCACGGTGGCGGTGAGGTTGCGCACTTCAAGCAGGGTTTTTGCGTTTTTGTTGATCATCCGACACTACCTTCAAGTTTCAGGCCGAGGAGCTTGGTCGCCTCGACGGCGAACTCCATCGGCAGTTGCTGGAATACATCCTTGCAGAAGCCGTTGATGATCATCGACACCGCTTCTTC
>JANNHN010000108.1:0-2884 GCA_031404395.1 Betaproteobacteria bacterium | reverse complement strand
CTAGATCGGCAGGCGTCGCGCGCCGTTGTAGCGCGCTTGCCAGTAGTTGTTCGTCATATCGACGATTTCGACCTGACCGCCGCGGGCAGGCGAATGTACAAAACGTGATTCGCCGAGATAGATTCCGACGTGAGAGAACGGCCTGCGCAATGTGTTGAAGAACACCAGATCGCCGGGCTGCAATTCGGATTTATCGACGCTGGTGCCGGTGTTGCTGAATTGGCGCGCGTTGTAGGGCAGCAGCTGCCCCGTGACCTGCGCATAGACATAGCGGATCAGGCCGCTGCAATCGAATCCCGATTCCGGAGAAGAGCCGCCCCAGCGATAAGGCACGCCGATGAAACTCAGCGCGCGCAGCACGATTTCCTGCGCCTGGCCGAGCACGGTATCGGCGACTGCCGGCGCGGCTACTGTCTGCGCTGGCGGTTGGCCGGGCTCGTTCGCCAGGGTCGACAGCGGCAGCAAGGCCAGCATCAGGATCATGATCAGGCTACGTCGCATGCGCGGACTGTAATCAATAACAATATGATTGTAAAGGAAAAATATCAGTAATTGCGCATCCCGTGCCCGACCGGTGAGCAGGGTAAACTGAACACCGCTGCCTGCCGTTACAGACGCTATGAACACAGCCCTCATGCTTCCTGCTCTGCGCGCCGCAGTTCTGCTGTGCTGCGTGCTGGCGACCGTTGCATTGAGCAATACTGCGCTGGCGCAGACCACCGTCGAAATTATCGCGCTGAAATACCGCAACGGCGATCAGGTGATACCCGTACTGCAGCCGTTGCTCGGGCGCGAATCCAGCATCAGTAACTTCCAGAATCAGCTGGTGATCCGCGCCACGCCCGCCGAACTGGCGCAGATCAAGCGCGTGCTGGCGAGCATCGATACCGCGCCCAGACGCCTGCTGATCACTGTGCGGCAGGATACCGATATCGAGCGCGACCGGCGCGAAGTCGAAGTGTCGGGCAGCATCGGCAACGACAACGCGCGCATCACGATCCCGGGCAGCGGTTCGCGCAGCGGCGGTAACGTCGTGCTGCGCGACGGCGATGACCGGCTGCGCGCGCGTGTTGTCGACAGCCAGCAGATGAGCCGTGACCGCACCACGCAAACCATCCAGGTGCTCGAAGGCCACAGTGCCTACATCCGTACCGGTGTATCGCGCCCGGTGCCCAGCCGGCAGGTGGTACGTACTGTCGTTAACGGTCAGATCGTCGATCGCGTCGTCGAGGGTACCGAATACCGCGAAGCCAATACCGGATTTCACGTGTTGCCGCGCGTGCAGGGCGACCGCGTGACGCTGGACATCAATCCGCAGCGCGAGAGTTTTGACGATCAGCGCCGCGGCGCGGTCAACGTGCAGCGCGTGGTGACCACGGTCTCGGGGCGGCTCGGTGAATGGATAGACCTCGGCGGCATCGGCGATACGCGCAGCGACGAAGGTTCCGCGCTGCTCGGCCGCGGTACGGACCGCGTCGATGAGCGGCGGGGCGTGCAGGTCAAGGTCGAAGAACTACCTTAGTTCGTTCCCGCCAGATGTTGTAGCCCGGATGAAGGCCGCCAGGCCGTCCCCCAAGCAACCGTGTTCGTAGTCAAGCTGTTTTTGGGACCCATCGGGCATTATTTTTCACCATGGCATTCATGATGGTCAGTAGCTTTCGCATACAGGCGACGATAACCACTTTGGCGGGTTTGCCGGCCTGTTTGAGCCGCTCCGCGAAGGCTTTGATGTCATTGTTGCAGCGAATGGCGGAGACGGTGGCCATATACAAGACCGCGCGTACATCGGCCCGACCGCCCCAGACGAAGCGCTTGCCGCGATGCTTGCCACTATCGTTGGCCTTCGGAGCAACGCCTACCAAGGCTGCGATCTCGCGCCGACTCAGATCCCCCAGTTCCGGGCACTTGGCGAGCATGGTCAGGCTGGTTATCGCGCCGACACCAGGAATGCCTCGCAGCAGATCATCCTTGGTTCGCCAGAGGTCCGATGCACGCAGGCGTTTTGTCAAATCATCATCAAGATCACCGATACGCTTATCGAGCCAGACGATGTGCGCCGCGACGCTTTTGCGTTGGACCTTGGACGCCGTACCCAGACGGAGCGTTTCTTGCACACGCATGTCGATCAACTGACGGCGCCGCGTCACCAGATCGTCCAACTCGCGAGTGTCCGCGTCTTTGGCTGGGCGCACGGCGGGCCGGATGGCGCGGGCAAAGCACGCCAGGACAGCGGCGTCAACCGCGTCGGTCTTCGCCAACCGCCCTGTCGCTTTGGCGAAATCGCGGGCCTGACGCGGATTGATGACAGCCACGGGCAAACCCCTGGCCGCCAGTTCGCTCGCCAGCCGCATTTCCAGGCCACCAGTGGCCTCCATCACAATCAGAGTGGGGGCAACCTGTACCAGACGCGAGACAACTTGGGCGATTCCCTTGTCATCGTAGGCGAGATGCAAAACCTCGTCGCCCGGTTCGATACAAAGGTCCAGGCTATCCTTGGAAATATCAACTCCAACAAATGTATCCATTTTCTTCCTCCTTACCCGATCTTGCGAAAATACGGGCTTATAAGCCCAGGCAACCGTTCGGGTTATCAGAAAAATCGACGCGGCGCTCCTTGCTTGGGGACGGGCTTGATAACCCCAGAGGACCACGAGCTGCCTCGCCGAAACCAAAAAAGACTGTAATCATTTTAAGAAATCCCAGAAAACCTAACATACAAGAGGACTTCCTTCGGGGCGCAGCGTGCCCACCCTACGTGCTAAGGAAACTCTGAACAAGTCCTTCGACGGGCTCAGAGCCTGTCCCGGACTTGATCCGGGGACGAACGGCAAGTTGTTGATTCCGTTCGTGGTGAGCTTGTCGAACCATGAGCGGAATCCACTTG
>JANNHN010000107.1:0-3998 GCA_031404395.1 Betaproteobacteria bacterium | reverse complement strand
GCGCACGTGGACTGCCCGGGGCATGCGGACTACGTGAAGAACATGATCACGGGAGCGGCGCAGATGGACGGCGCGATTCTGGTGGTGTCGGCTGCTGACGGCCCGATGCCGCAGACCCGCGAACACATCCTGCTGGCGCGCCAGGTGGGCGTGCCCTACATCATCGTGTTCATGAACAAGGCGGACATGGTTGATGACAAGGAACTGCTGGAACTGGTGGAGATGGAAGTGCGGGAGCTGCTGACCAAGTATGAGTTTCCCGGCGAGAAGACCCCGATCATCATCGGTTCGGCGCTGAAGGCGCTGGAGGGTGACAAGGGGGACATGGGGGAAGTGGCGATCATGAAGCTGGCCGACGCTCTGGACAGCTACATTCCGGAGCCGAAGCGGGCGCTCGATGGTGCGTTCCTGATGCCGGTGGAAGACGTGTTCTCGATCTCGGGCCGCGGCACCGTGGTGACGGGGCGGATCGAGCGCGGGATCATCAAGGTGGGCGAAGAGATTGAAATTGTGGGTCTGAAGCCGACGCTGAAGACGGTGTGCACGGGTGTGGAGATGTTCAGGAAGCTGCTGGACCAGGGTCAGGCGGGCGACAACGTGGGGATCCTGCTGCGCGGCACCAAGCGTGAAGAGGTGGAGCGCGGTCAGGTGCTGGCGAAGCCGGCCTCGATCACGCCGCACACCAAGTTCACGGCGGAGATTTACGTGCTGTCGAAGGACGAGGGCGGGCGGCACACGCCGTTCTTCAATGGTTACCGTCCGCAGTTCTACTTCCGGACCACTGACGTGACGGGGAGCATTGAGCTGCCGAAGGGCACGGAGATGGTGATGCCCGGGGACAACATTTCGATCACGGTGGCGCTGATTCAGCCCATCGCGATGGAAGAGGGGCTGCGCTTCGCCATCCGCGAGGGTGGCAAAACAGTCGGCGCCGGCGTCGTCGCGAAAGTAATCGAGTGATTGAGTGATTAGGTGATTGAGTGACCAAGAGAGAACCGTGCAATCACTGAATCACTATTCACCTAATCACCGGGGTTAAAAGGCCAGTAGCTCAATTGGCAGAGCGTCGGTCTCCAAAACCGAAGGTTGGGGGTTCGATTCCCTCCTGGCCTGCCAAAAACAGGCGGCGTTGACAATCCGATGACCCGGGCAAGGTTGCCCGGGTCACCCACGCAGGCACAAGGCGGTTGCGATAGTGGACAAGATCAAGATAGCGATGGCGGTGTTGCTCGTTGTCGCAGGTGTAAGCGGGTTTTACTACCTGCAGGAGAGCGCAACGGTAATCCGCCTGGCGGTGTTTCTGGCCGGACTTGCTGCAGGTGCTGCCGTGCTGTGGACGACGGCAGCAGGACAGACTTTTTTCTCCTTTGCGCAGGAGTCGGCTGCAGAGACGCGCAAGGTGGTGTGGCCGACACGCAATGAGACGCTGCAGGCGACAGCGATTGTGTTTGTTTTTGTGCTGGTGATGGCGCTGTTCCTGTGGATGGTGGACGGCATCCTGTTGTGGATCGTCAAAAAGCTGATCGGCGGGGAATGATGAGCAAGAAATGGTATGTCGTGCACGCGTATTCAGGCTTTGAGAAAAGCGTGCAGCGTGCGCTCGTTGACCGTATTCGCCGTGCCGGCATGGAAGAGCAATTCGGCCAGATTCTGGTGCCGGTCGAAGAAGTGGTTGAAATGAAAAGCGGCCAGAAGAGCATCAGCGAGCGGAAATTTTTCCCCGGCTATGTGCTGGTCGAAATGAACATGACCGACGAGTCCTGGCATCTGGTGAAGAACACCGCGAAGGTGACCGGGTTTATCGGTGGCACGGCGACCAAGCCGACGCCGATATCGGACAAGGAAATGCAGAACATCCTGAACCAGATTCAGGAAGGTGTGGAGAAGCCGCGGCCCAAGGTGCTGTTTGAAGTGGGCGAAGCGGTGCGCGTCAAGGATGGTCCGTTTGCCGATTTTCACGGCAACGTGGAAGACGTCAACTACGACAAGAGCAAGTTGCGCGTGTCGGTGACAATTTTTGGCCGCTCGAC
This sequence comes from Betaproteobacteria bacterium, assembly GCA_031404395.1. GTDB lineage: Bacteria > Pseudomonadota > Gammaproteobacteria > Burkholderiales > SG8-41. The sequence continues at coordinate 1,968 of JANNHN010000107.1, read as the reverse complement.
CCCGGTTGAGCTGGATTTTGGTCAGGTCGAAAAGGCCTGAGTTTTAACCGCGGGGAGGGTGCCGCATCTTTTGATCGGCATCCGTTTGCACCCGCAAGGAGAATGTAAATGGCAAAGAAAGTTGTCGGCTTCATCAAGCTGCAGGTGCCGGCGGGCAAGGCGAATCCGTCGCCGCCCATCGGGCCAGCGTTGGGTCAGCGTGGTCTGAACATCATGGAATTCTGCAAGGCATTTAATGCCGCCACGCAGAAAATGGAGCCCGGCCTGCCGGTGCCCGTGGTGATCACTGCGTACCAGGACAAGAGCTTCACCTTCATCATGAAGACGCCCCCGGCGTCGATCCTGATCAAGAAGGCGGCCAAAATTGAAAGCGGCAGTGCACGCCCTAATTCCGACAAGGTGGGCAGGATCTCGCGTGCACAGGTCGAGGAAATCGCCAAGGCAAAGATGCCCGATCTGACCGCGGCTGATCTTGAAGCGGCTGTGCGTACCATTGCCGGCAGTGCCCGCAGCATGGGCGTCGAAGTGGAGGGTGTCTGAGATGGCTACTATTTCCAAACGCTACAAGGCAGTTCGCGCCAAGGTCAACCGCGACAAGTTGTATCCGCTGAAAGATGCATTGCAACTGGTCAAAGAAGGCGCGACGGCGAAATTCAATGAGGCGGTCGATGTCGCAATCAACCTCGGTATCGACGCCAAGAAGTCCGATCAGACCGTGCGCGGCTCCGTGGTGTTGCCGCAGGGCACGGGCAAGACGGTGCGTGTCGCGGTATTCGCGCAGGGCGAAAAGGCCCAGCAGGCGAAGGACGCTGGCGCCGATCTCGTCGGTTTCGACGATCTCGCTGCAGAGATCAAGGGCGGCAAGATGGATTTCGATGTGGTCATCGCCACACCGGACGCGATGCGCGTGGTCGGCCAGCTGGGCCAGATTCTCGGTCCGCGCGGGCTGATGCCGAATCCGAAAGTGGGTACAGTCACCCAGGACGTGACCCTGGCGGTGAAAAACGCCAAGGCCGGCCAGGTGCAGTACCGCGCCGACAAGTCGGGCATCGTGCAATGCACGATCGGCCGCGCGTCGTTCACCGTCGATGCGCTGGAGGAAAACCTCCGTACGCTGGTCGATGCCGTAAACAAATCACGTCCCGCGGGAATCAAAGGCATCTATCTGAAGAAGATTGCGGTGTCGAGCACGATGGGTCCCGGCGTGCGTGTTGATCAGTCGAGCATCGCGCAGCAGCAACAGTAATAAAAGTCCCCGCGCATGGCGCGCGGGGCAGGAACTTTGGGCCGCCGGCAGTGCATCGTCGGCGGGTTGTCAAAGACCGTAGGTACCAAGAGGTTTGATTGGTTTAATTTTTGGAAGACAGTCGCTGGCAGGATTGGCGACTGGACGCTGAAGTCCTACGCAGACGGTGTGCCCGAAACAGGTCAAACATATTCATGTCTGGCTCCTGGATCCATGGTCGCCGTGCAACAAGAGGTGGGTGCAGGGCAGTAATTCGGGTTGCAGAGCCGGTTTCCGGCGATTCGTCCCGGTGCATTGTCCGGTGTTCATTGGTTAACGTTTAACGGAGAACGACTTTGAGTCTCAATCTGGAGCAGAAGAAAGCGGTGGTGGCCGAAGTGAGCGCGCAGGTTGCGCAAGCCCAGACCATCGTACTCGCAGAGTACCGCAGCCTGCCCGTGGGGCACATGACCGCGTTGCGCAAAAAAGCGCGCGACTCGGGCGTGTACTTCCGCGTTCTGAAAAACACTCTGGCGCGCCGTGCAGTCGCCGATACACCGTTCAAGGCTCTGGCCGATCAGATGATCGGACCTCTGGCTTACGGTATTTCGAGCGATCCTGTTGCTGCCGCCAAGTTGCTGCACGAATTCTCCAAGGAGAACGAGCGTCTCGTGATCAAGGGCGGCGCCATGCCGAATGTCGTGATGAGTGCCAAGGAAATTGCGGTACTCGCCAAGATGCCC
>JANNHN010000106.1:0-9609 GCA_031404395.1 Betaproteobacteria bacterium | reverse complement strand
AATCTCCATCGGGCAGGTGTGGAAGCCCGCGGCGCAGGTCAAGTAGGCCCGGACACAAGGCAAACAAGAGACCAACATGGAATTCTTCCGCATCAAAAAAGACATCCCGTTCATGCGCCATGCGCTGATCTTCAACGTGATCTCGTTGATCACGTTTTTGATCGCGGTGGGTTCGCTGGCGACCAGGGGACTGCATCTGGGCGTGGATTTCACCGGCGGCACGGTGATCGAAGTGAGCTACCAGCAGCCGCCGGACCTCAATCCGATCCGCGAGCGCATGGTGAAGATCGGTTTTTCGGATCCGGGTGTGCAGAATTTCGGCACGGCGCGCGATGTGCTGATCCGCCTGCCGGTCAAGGAAGGACTGACCAGCGCCAAAGTGTCGGAGACCGTGATGCAGGAACTGAAACAAATCGACGGCACGGTGCAACTGCGGCGCGTCGAGTTCGTCGGTCCGCAGGTCGGCAAGGAGCTGCTGAACGACGGTGCGCTGGCGCTGCTGTTTGTGTCGCTGGGCATCGTGCTGTACCTGTGGCTGCGCTTTGAGTGGAAATTCGGCGTGTCGGCGATCATCGCCAACCTGCACGACGTGGTGATTATCCTCGGCTGCTTCTCGCTGTTCGGCTGGGAGTTTTCACTGCCGGTGCTGGCGGCGGTGCTGGCGATCCTCGGTTATTCGGTCAACGAATCAGTGGTGGTGATGGACCGGGTGCGCGAGTGCTTCCGCAGCCGGCAGTATCGCAACATGCCGGTGCCGCAGGTGATCGATGCGGCGATCACGCAGACCATGTCGCGCACCATCATCACTCACGGTTGCACCCAGTTGATGGTGTTTTCGATGCTGATTTTCGGCGGCGCAACGCTGCATTACTTTGCGCTGGCCCTGACCATCGGCATCATGTTCGGTATTTACTCATCGGTGCTGGTCGGCAGCCCGCTGCTGATGTGGATGGGATTGCGGCGCGATGATCTGGTCAAACCCGACAAGAAACCGGAGAACGAATCCGGCGCGGTCGTATAAACAGGGGACGCGGGCGTGGAACTGCTGGCCACGCTGTTTGACATCGCGCTGCATCTGGACCGGCACCTGCAGGCGCTGGTCGCATCGTACGGCGCCTGGGTTTACGCCATCCTGTTCCTGATCGTGTTCTGTGAAACCGGACTGGTGGTGACGCCGTTCCTGCCCGGCGACTCGCTGCTGTTCGTCGCCGGCACTGTGGCCGCTGCCGGCGGCATGGATATTCATCTGCTGGTCGTGTTGCTGATCGTTGCCGCGGTGCTGGGCGATGCCGTGAATTACTCGATTGGCCATTACATCGGCCCGCGCGTGTTCAAGTCGAAGGAGTCGCGCTGGTTGAATCCGCGACATCTCGATCGCGCCCATGCGTTCTACGAGCGTCATGGCGGCAAGACCATCATCATCGCGCGCTTCGTGCCCATCATCCGCACCTATGCGCCGTTCGTGGCGGGTGCGGCAAGCATGTCCTATCCGCGGTTCGCGCTCTACAACGTTTCGGGCGCGGTGCTGTGGGTGGTGTCGCTGGGTTACGCGGGTTATTTTTTCGGCAACATTCCGGTCATCAAGGACAACCTGACCCTGGTGATCATCGGCATCGTCATCCTGTCGATACTGCCGGGTGTGATCGAAATTTGGCGACACCGGCGGTCGGCGTAGGGCGGCGATGAATCTCTATCTGCGTTTGCTGTGGCTGCTGCTGCGGTTGCGCGGCATCACGCGTCGCGGGCTGTTCGACGAATCGCGCGTGGCCTTCCGCGTCTGGCCGAATGACTGCGACCTCAATTTTCACATGAACAACGGCCGCTATCTGACTTTCATGGATTTGGGGCGCACGCACCTGATGGCGCAGGCAGGCATGCTGAAAGAGATGCTGCGCCGACGCTGGCTGCCGGTGCTGGCGGCGGCGGAAATCACCTTCATTCGCTCACTGGCGCCATTCGAGCGTTTCGAGCTGGTGACGCGTCTGATCACCTGGGATGAGAAATACGTTTATCTGGAACAGACGTTCGAGCGCGACGGCGAGCTGTGCGCCCATGCCTTCGTCAAAGCGTTGTTTCTCAGTCGCGGCGGACGCGTGCCCAATGCGGAGATCGTGGGCGCGATCGGTTATGGCGGTGCGCCGCCGCCGATGCCGGACGCCTTGAAACACTGGGCTGATTTGACGGTCGCCAAGCGCGACGGTAAAAAATAACTAATTAAAACAACGAGTTACAATACGCATGCCGCTCAAACCCGTTTTGCCAATTCAGCGGCCTTGCCGGTATAACCGGCCGGCGTCAGCGCCAGCAGCCGCTGTTTCTCGGTTTCGGGGATGCCCTGCAGGCCCTTGATGAAGGCATGCAGCGTCGCGCGGTTGATGCCTTCCTTGCCGCGTGTCAGTTCCTTGAGTTGTTCATACGCGCCGGCAACATCGTAGCGGCGCATCACCGTCTGGATCGGCTCGGCGAGCACTTCCCAGTTGGCATCCAGGTCCGCCGCGAGCTTCTCGCGATTTGCTTCGAGTTTGTTGAGCCCCTTCAGGCACGAATCCCACGCCAGCAGCGTATAGCCCAGCGCCACACCCATGTTGCGCAACACCGTGGAATCGGTCAGATCGCGCTGCCAGCGCGATACCGGCAGTTTCTCCGACAGATGACGCAGCAGTGCGTTGGCGAGACCGAGGTTGCCCTCGGAATTCTCGAAGTCGATGGGATTGACCTTGTGCGGCATGGTAGAGGAGCCGATTTCGCCGGCCCTGGTTTTCTGCTTGAAGTAGCCGACGGAGACATAACCCCAGATGTCGCGGTCGAGGTCGAGCAGGATGATGTTGGCGCGTGCCACGGCGTCGAACAATTCCGCCATTGCGTCGTGCGGCTCGATCTGGGTGGTGTACGGATTGAATTCCAGCCCCAGCGATTCGACGAAGCGTTTCGCAAAACCCTCCCAGTCGATGGCGGGATAAGCGGCGAGGTGCGCGTTATAGTTGCCGACCGCGCCGTTGAGCTTGCCGAGCAGCGACACGGCGGCGATACGCGCGCGGGCGCGAGCGAGACGCGCCACCACATTGGCCATTTCCTTGCCCAGCGTGGTCGGCGACGCCGGCTGACCGTGAGTGCGCGACAGCATCGCGGCGTCGGCCAGCTCGTGCGCCAGGGTGGTGAGCCGCGCGATCACCGCATCGAGCGCCGGCAGCAGCACGGCGCTGCGCGCGTGCTGCAGCATCAGCGCGTGGCACAAATTGTTGATGTCTTCGGAGGTGCAGGCGAAGTGGATGAATTCCGCCACTTTCGTCACTTCGGCATTTTTGGCGAGCCGTTCCCTGAGGAAATACTCAATGGCCTTGACATCATGATTGGTTGTTGCCTCGATGGCCTTGACCCGCTCGCCGTCGGCCTCGGAGAAGCTGTTCACCAGCGCGTCGAGTGCGGCCACCGTGGACGCCGAAAACGCCGGCACCTCTTTAAGCGCCGGTTCCGCGGCCAGCGCCTTCAGCCATTCGACTTCGATGTGCACCCGCTGGCGGATCAGTGCCTGTTCACTGAAGCAGTCGCGCAGCGCGCCGAGCCTGGCGTGATAACGACCGTCGAGCGGGGAGAGGGCGTTGAGGGGCGTCAGGGTCATCGGCTGGGTTCTCGCAAGTGTTTGAATTTTATCACGGCGGGGCGTGTGCCGATGCCGGCAGGCGCCGCGCATCGTGTATTCTGCTGAACTTCAGAATAATAATATTTTCGCCGCTGATGGCACGGATACTGACCTGAGATCGCCTGATGTCGATGCAACGCACTCCGCGCGACTGGATGCTTTTGCTGGCGCTGGTCGCCATGTGGGGCTCCTCGTTCATGTTCAACCGCATCGCGGTGGCGAGTCTGCCGCCGTGGACAGTGGTCGCCGGCCGCATTGGCATAGCGGCCCTGGTATTGACGATCATCGTGTATGCGGTCGGCAAACGCCTGCCGCCGTTGGGGCGGGTGTGGGTTCCGTACGCGGTCATTGCGCTGATCGGTAACGCGATCCCGTTCTATCTGATTACCTGGGGTCAGCTGATCGTCGAGAGCGCGCTGGCCGGTATCCTGATGGCAGTGATGCCGCTGGCGACCATGGTGCTCGCCCATTTTCTGGTGAGTGGCGAACACATGACCCGCGAGCGCGCGACGGGTTTCACGCTCGGCTTTGCGGGCATCATTCTGCTGATGGGGCCGGCGGCGCTGGCCGGCATCGGCGGCGAGGCCGTCCGCGTCGTGTCGCAACTGGCAGTGCTGGGCGGTGCGCTGTGTTACGCACTGCAGAGCGTACTGGCCCGGCTGATCCTCAAGGGCGACTTGATCGTGGCCGCCGCGGCGACACTGCTCGTTGCCAGCTTCATGGTGGTGCCGGTGGCGCTGTGGGTGGATCGGCCATGGACATTGGCGCCGAGCGGTGCGTCGACAGCAGCAGTACTCTGGCTGGGTATTGCGCCGACGGCGCTCGCCACCATTTTGTATTTCATGCTGATCCGATCCGCAGGTCCGTCTTTCATGTCGCTGGTGAATTACCTCAGCCCCGGCGTTGCGCTGCTGCTGGGGCTGTGGGTGATGGGCGAGCAGCCGCACGTCTATGCGTATTTCGGACTTGCCCTGATTCTCACGGGCATTGCAGTCACGCAGCACCGCCGCGCGGCAGCCTCTTGAAAAGCACGGATTCCCCCGCATATTAAGCGTATCCCATTGTTTTTATTGATAGTTATTGTTTGAATTTATCAATAACAATCAGTGTCTTACCGTAACAGGAGACCGCTATGCGCATTGTCTACAACAGCGAGCAGTACTACGTTGCCGAGTATCCCGGCCAGGATGGCCTGGAACTGGTGGACAAGCGCAGCGCGCGCGGCACTTATTTCCAGGGCGATGTGGCGAAGAATTTTGTCGATGCCCTGAATACGGCGGTCGGCGAGAACGGTTCCATCGAGCAGGTCGATGAATTTCTCGACGGTTTTAGCGTGCTGCTGAATTCACCGGTGGTGCTGCACTAACGAATGTGGGTTTTGCACTTTGCACTGGAACTCGGCAGTGCGTAGCCCGGAAGAAGCGCGCCCCAAAGGAAGTCACCTTGGGTGGCAGCGTCCCCCAGGAGGACTTCCTTCGGGGCGTATTCCGGGGAAGTGAAAGTGCCACCCCGGATTTCACTTCGTTCCATCCGGGCTACGGGATTGCTAACCCGTGTTACTTCAGCTTCGACCAACCGGGCTCATCGCGGTCGAGTAGCCGCTTTAACGCCATGAAGTGCAGCCGCGCCTGTGTGTCGTCAGTCATTTGTTCCGCAGTCGCGCGGGCGATTTCTTCCGGCACGATCCGCAGCGGTTTGCCGGTACTCATGCCCAGCACCTGCAACATGCAGGCGCGCTCCAGGTAATAGAGATCGTCGAAGGCCACATCAATCGCCGGTCCGGTGACGAGGATGCCGTGGTTGGCGAGGAACAACACATCGGCGTTTTTCAGTCCGGCGACAATGCGCTCGCCCTCGGCGTCGTCCAGCGCCAGCCCGTTGTAGTGTTCATCGTAGGCGGTGCGCCCGTAAAATTTCAATGCCACCTGGCTTGCCGGTTCGACGCGCCCGCCGCGGATCACGGTCAGCGCAGTGGCGAACGGCATGTGGGTGTGCATCACGCATTTCGCGTCCGGCTTGCTGCGGTGCGCCGCGCCGTGGATGAAAAACGCCGTCGGCTCGACTTCGTGTTTGCCCGCGACCTTCTGCCCCTGCGCGTTGACCGTCACCAGATCGGCAGGTGTTACCTCCGACCAGTGCAGCCCTTGCGGATTGATCAGGAAATGCCCCGGACGCCCCGGCACCTCGACGCTGAAATGATTGCAGATGCCTTCGCCGAGGCCCATGCGCGATGCGCTGCGCAGCGCGCAGGCAAGGTCGATGCGCGCCTGCTGTTCCGGAGTGGTGCGTTCTGTCGCCAATTTATTCCAGCCGGATGTTGCCGGCTTTGGCGATTTTGGTCCATTTCGCGATCTCGGCTTTCAGGAACGCCGAAAACTCCTCCGGCGTGTTGGCCGACACGATGGCCCCGCGCTTGAGCATCTGCTCGCGCATGGCAGGCGTCTTCAGTTCGGTGACGAGTATGGTGTTGATCCGGCGCAGGATCTCGGGTGGCGTGCCGGCCGGCGCGCCGACGCCCTGCCACGAACCGCCGTCGAAACCCCTGACGCCGCCCTCGTCCACGGTCTGCAGGTCGGGCATCGGCGGGAAACGCTGCAGCGTGGATACGGCGATGGCGCGCAGCCGGCCGACTTCGACCTGAGGCAGCACGCTGATCGCGGTGTTGAAGGCCAGTTGAATTTCACCGGAAATCTGATCCACCACGGACGGCGCCTGACCTTTGTATGGCACGTGTACCATTTTCGTACCGGTCATGAACTTGAACATTTCCATCAGCATGTGCGGACTGCTGCCGTTGCCGGTGGAGGCGTAGGTCAGTGCGTCGGGCTTCGCTTTCGCGATCGTCAGCAGTTCCTTCACGTTCTTTGCCGGCAGCGCTGGATGCACGGTCAGCAGGCTGGGCAGGCTGGCCATCAGCGTAATGGTGGCCAGATCTTTCACCGGATCGTAGGACATCTTGCGGTAAATCGCCGGCGATACGCCCTGTGCTGCGGTAATCATGCACAGCGTATAACCGTCGGCAGGCGCTTTCGCGCACATCTCGGCGCCGATGTTGCCGCCGGCGCCGGCGCGGTTGTCGGCGATGAACTGCTGGCCGGTGGCCTTCGACAAAATGTCGGCGGCCATGCGACCCATGATGTCGGTGGGGCCGCCGGGCGGAAACGGAATGATGAAACGCACGGTCTTGGCCGGGTATTGCTGGGCGACAGCGCCCAGCGGGCACAGTGTGAACAGCATGGCGACGGCGAATTTCTGCAGGTGTTTATTCATGACGACCCCCCCTGGACGGTGATGATGATGGTTGCCTGAATATTATGCCGCAGGCGCAGCGGGCCTAGCGTGGCGACTGGTAGCCGATGGCGCGGGAGATGCGCTCCGCAGTCTGGCGCACCGATTCGGCCCAAGCTTTACGGAAGCGCTCGGTGGGCGCTGAGACCGACAAACCGGCGGCAAGCTGACCTTCATCGTTGTAGATGCCGGCGCCGACGCAGCACACGCCGCGCTCGGCTTCTTCATTGTCGAAGGCGTACTGGCGATTACGGATTTCTTCGAGTTCGCTCGTCAGTTTTGTAAGATCGGTCAGTGTGCTGTCGGTGTAGCGCGGCAGTCCCGTGCGCTTGGCGTAATCGGCAATGCGCTGCGGCGTATCGGTGGAGAGGAATATTTTTCCCACTGCGGTGATGTGCAGCGGGGCGTGCGCGCCGATGATCTGGACCACGCGCATCATGGTGTTGCCCTCTGCCGTGCGTTCGATGTAAACCACTTCATCATCGCGGCGCACCGACAGGTTGACGGTCTCACCCAGCGCGCGATGCAGTTCCTGCATGTGCGGCAGCGCTTCCTGGCGCACGCTGATCCGCGATTTGACCAGGCTGCCGAGTTCGACCAGGCGGATGCCCAGCCGGTACATGCCCGGCTCGATGCGATCAACCAGCCGGCTGTCGACCATCACGCCGAGAATGCGATGCGCGGTGGAGGGATGCAGTTGAGTGGTGGTCGCCAGTTGTTTCAGTGTGGCGGGAACCGTGTGCTGCGACAGCACGTCGAGCAACTGCATCATGCGCTCAATGACTTGAATCGATGGTTTGGCGGTTTTTTGTGCCACGGTGAACCTTGAAGGGGTTGAAATAGAGGGCTGGCGGCGCATTTTACAATATGAAATCCTCCTGCGCCAATGCTGCGGCGTGCCGCGTTTCATATTGTCAGGCGCTCTTGGTTAAACTGGCCGGGTCATGGCCGTTCGCACCCCATCCCGCTCTTCATCCGAATCCGCGCCTGCGCCGCCGAAGAATTACGTGACGCCAGGCGGCTACGCGCGCCTGAAGCAGGAATTGACGCAGTTGCTCGACGTCGAGCGGCCCGAACTCGTCAAAGTCGTGTCCTGGGCGGCGTCGAACGGCGACCGTTCCGAGAATGGCGATTACCTCTATGGCAAGAAACGCCTGCGCGAGATCGACCGCCGCATCCATTACCTCGGCAAGCGGCTGGACCATTCGGTGGTTGTCGATCCGGCAGCGCGCGGCGACACCGACCAGATTTTTTTCGGCGCGACGGTCGATTATGTCGATGGCAATGGCGCAGCGCATACCGTGACCATCGTCGGCATGGATGAAGTCGATCTGCCGCGCGGCCATGTCAGCTGGATTTCGCCGATCGCCAAAGCGCTGCTCAAGCGCCGCGCCGGAGACACCATCAAGCTGGCAACGCCCGGCGGCGTCGAGGACATCACAATCACCGACGTGCGCTACACCGCACTTGCCCAGAATGGAGGTAGCGCGTGACAGTGTCCCTGTTTGCCGCAGCGCTCGCGGCCTGGCGCGCCACCAACGGCATACCGCGCCCCGCGGAGCCGCCGCTCGATGCCGTGGTCAAGCTGTCGATTCGCGCGGTCAAGGGCGCGCGCACCGCCGACACCCTGGGCGCGGAGCGCGAAGGCACCGGCATCGTCATTGACGATCAGGGGCTGATCCTGACCATCGGTTATCTGGTGCTGGAGGCGGCGTCGGTGCTGGTGATGACGGAGGACAATAAAATTTATCCGGCGAGCGTGGTCGGTTTTGATCACGCCACCGGTTTTGGCTTGTTGCGGGCGAGTCCGGCACCGCCCTGCGCGCCGGTGGTACTCGGCGATTCAACCCGCCTCGGCGAATTGCAAAGCCTGATTGTGGCCGGGCATCCGTCCGCGGGTGGCGTATCCGGCGTGGCGTTGGTGTCACGCCGCCGCTTCACCGGCTGGTGGGAATACATGATCGATGATGCGTTGTTCACCGCACCGCCGCGTTATGAACACAGCGGCGCAGCATTGTTCGACGGCGAAGGCCGGCTGGTGGGCATCGCCTCGCTGTGGGTCAGCGATACGCTGAACGCCGGTGTCGCGTTTCCCGGCAACATGTTCGTGCCGATCAACCTGCTGAAAGATGTGCTCGATGATCTGGTGCGTGACGGCCGGCGCAGCGGCAAGGCGCGGCCGTGGCTGGGCATGAATTCAGAGCAGGTTGACGGCCATGTCGTGGCACAAGGTGCCGGTACGAGTAGACGCCCAGGAAGCTGCTCGCTGAGAGCGCCGCCACCATCACGCCGACCATAAGGCCGCCGAGGAGGAGCTTGTCACGAATGGGCCGTCGCTTGGCCATGAGCGATTCTGAAAGGGCAGCCGTGGCGCTCTCCGACAAGGGAGAAACGTGGGGCGGGAGCCTAGCAGCCTCGGTCCTGGCGAAAAAGCCGGGAATCACGGGCATTTGCGGCTCCCGTCGCGAGTCCAGCGGCTCCTACACCAGTCCCCACCGCTTGCGCAGATACCACTCGCCCACGAGAAGGGCCGCCATCACGAGAAGCGTGGGTGGCGTGTTCCATGGAGCGAAGGACCATTGCTCACGGCTTTCGTACACAGCCGGCCGGGCTGCCAGTTCCTCAAAAATGCTTGGAACCTCCTCGGGTAGTCGCACGCCACCGATCGTCGCCTCGGCGAG
>JANNHN010000105.1:0-6175 GCA_031404395.1 Betaproteobacteria bacterium | reverse complement strand
CTCGTTGGGTTCACAGCCCTCGGTACAGCGCAGCACCGAAAAGATGGTGCCGACGGACACGTTGACGTCGATGTTCGATGAGCCGTCGAGCGGATCAATCAGCAACAGGAATTCGCCGCGCGGATAACGGTTGGGAATCTGGTGCGGATGCTCCATTTCCTCGGAAGCCAACGCGGCCAGATGACCGCCCCATTCGTTGGCCTCGAGCAGCACTTCGTTGGAAATGACGTCGAGTTTTTTCTGCGCCTCACCCTGCACGTTGTCGGTGCCGGCGCCGCCGAGAATGCCGGTCAGCGCGCCTTTGCTGATCGCATTGCTGATCGATTTGCAGGCGCGCGCAACGACTTCGACCAGCAGACGCAGTTCAGCGGATACGATGCCTTTTTCCCGCTGTTGTTCAACCAGATACTGCGTGAGTGTAATGCGCCGCATGTTTTCTCCACTAATGAACGGGGCCCGGCACGCGGGGTCTGAATACCGGGATTATCCGATATACTGCTTTTAACCGGGAGACTTGAGCAATGTTGATGATTTTGAAAGGTATTTTCCGCCGTCTGGGCATGGTGTGCGTCCTGTTTTTCGCGCTGTCAGCCCAAGCCCAGGACGACCGGCCCGCAGCGCTGCCAAAAGCGCCCGCGGGCAGCGCCATCGCCACCTTCGGCGCCGGCTGTTTCTGGTGCACAGAACAGGCTTTCGACGCCGTGCCCGGCGTTATTTTCACAACGTCCGGGTATATGGGCGGGCGCATCAAGAACCCGACCTACAAACAGGTTTCCACCGGCGGCACGGGTCACAACGAGGTGGTGCAGGTGGTCTATGACCCGGCGAAAGTCAGCTACGCGCAACTGCTGGACGCGTTCTGGCTCAACATCGATCCGACGCAATTCAACGGCCAGTTTTGCGACCACGGCTCGCAGTACCGGAGCGAGATTTTTTATCACGACGATGATCAACGCAAGACAGCGGAAGCTTCGCGCGCGGCGCTGGCCAAAAACAAACCATTCACCGGTGAAATCCGCACGTTGATCACGCGCGCGGCCGAATTCTATACGGCGGAGGAATACCACCAGGATTACTACAGGAAAAATCCGGTCCGCTACAAGTACTACAAGACCAGTTGCGGTCGCGAAGCGCGATTGAATGAACTGTGGAAGGGGCGCTGACCGCACAACGGAGAATCGCTGACAGCATATCGCCCACAGACCACCACGCTGGCGCTGATCAGCGCCGGCGATCGTTATGCCGTGGCGTCTTACGGGCCCGTGGCTTTTGGCGGCGCGTGGGTGTGGCAGTGAAAGAATCGTATCGACCATGCGTTCATGCGTCAGTACAAGGTGACTATCGAAACCAGAACGACGGGTACGTAAGCTGCGTGAAAGGGAAGGTAAGACTGGAGACAGCTTGCGTCAGCAACGCGAAAGGATGCGCACTTAGCCTGTGTGCGTCGGATGTCCGACTCAACCTTCAAGGAATCCCATCATGCGCAAATTAATCCAGGCTCTGGCTCTCGGCAGCGTGCTCGCTCTCTCCTTCCACAATGTCTACGCTGAGGGCGAAGACAAGGGTGACGAGAAAAAAGCTGATTACTCAAAAGTCGTATACGAAGGCGAAGACAAAGGTGACGAGAAAAAAGCCGACTAACCGTTAGCGGTTTACGCCCGACTCCTCACGGGCGGATTACGGCAGCTTTACGGGCATGCGTAACGATCCTCCCATTACGTATGCCCGCACTGCTTTTGTTTGCACCGATATTATGTAACTGATTGTTTTTATTCAATAATCACGCGCGCGAATTTGCGCTTGCCGACCTGCAGCACGACGCTCGCACCGCGTGCGAGTTTCAGCGACCTGTCGCTGATTTTTTCGCCGTCCATCTTGACCCCGCCCTGCGCGAGCATGCGCAGCGCGTCGGAAGTGCTTGCCGTCAGACCCGCCTGCTTCATTGCAACAGCAATCGGCAAACCACCGGGCTCCGCGACGAGTTTCACTTCGGGGACATCGTCCGGTATCTCATGCTGTTTGAACCGCGACTCAAAATCAGTCAGCGCATTGCGCGCCGCTTCAGCGCCGTGAAATCGCTCAACCATCTCCTGCGCCAACGCCACCTTGATGTCGCGCGGATTGCGCCCACCGGCGACTTCCTTACGCCACTGACGGGTCGTCTCGATGGATTCGAAAGACAGCAGATCGATGTAACGCCACATCAGTTCGTCGGACACCGACATCAGCTTGCCGAATATTTCACTGGGCGGCTCCTGGATGCCGACGTAGTTGCCCAGTGACTTCGACATCTTGTTGACGCCATCCAGCCCTTCAAGCAGCGGCATGGTGAGTATGCATTGCGGCGATTGCCCGTGGTGCTTTTGCAATTCACGCCCCATCAGCAGATTGAACTTCTGGTCGGTGCCGCCGAGTTCGACATCCGCCTTGAGCACGACCGAGTCGTAGCCCTGCACCAGCGGGTAGAGAAACTCGTGGATCGCAATCGGCTGGTTGCCGCGGTAGCGCTTCGAGAAATCATCGCGCTCGAGCATGCGCGCCACCGTGTGCGACGCCGCCAGTTTGATCATGTCGCCCGCGCTCATGCGATCCATCCACGTCGAGTTGAATACCACTTCGGTGCGCGAGCGGTCGAGGATGCGGAACACCTGTGCGGTGTAAGTCTCGGCATTGCGCGCAACTTCTTCGCGCGTCAGCGGCGGTCGCGTGGCGTTCTTGCCCGTCGGATCGCCGATCATGCCGGTAAAATCGCCGATCAGGAACAACACGTGGTGGCCGAGTTCCTGGAACTGGCGCAGCTTGTTGATCAGTACGGTGTGGCCCAGATGCAGATCCGGCGCCGTCGGATCGAAACCCGCCTTGATGCGCAACGGACGTCCTGCTGCCAGTTTTTCGCGCAGCTCGGGTTCACGCAGCAGCTCGTCGCAACCGTGGCGGATGATGTCGATCTGGCGGTCAATCGCAGTCATGTTTGTGTCGTTTCAGCACGCAAAATCCGGGTTTTTCTGCTAAGCTGGTGCCTGAAAAATGCTTGTAAATCAGATGGGAAGCGCATGTTTTCCGCGCGATTTGATAAAGGAAGCGCATGTTGGCGGCGCGATTCGCGATTCTAGCGCAAAAGCTTTCAGGCTGGCTCCATGGCGGCATGCCACGGCGCGTGTTGCTGGCGCTGGTGTTGCCGTTTGTCGGCGTCATGGCGGCCTTCGGCATCGCCCCTGACACCGTGATTGATACGGTGCCGCGCCACAGCGTGATCGAAAACATCAGTCTGCCGGCGCTGCCCGTCACTGCGCCGTCCAACGAAACCTACTGGCGCGAAGCCCGCATTGAGCGCGGCGACACCATTGCCACGCTGCTGCAGCGGCTGCAGATCGACGATGCCAGCGCCGCGCTGGTGCTGCAACGGTCACGCGAAGCGCGGGCGCTGTACCGGCTGATTCCGGGCCGCACCGTACGCGCCCAAACCACTGCAGATGGGCGCTTGCTCGCGTTGCGCTACCTCAACGGCGCCCAGCTGCTGAAACTCGACTTCGACGGCGATGCGCTGCGGGTATGGGAAGGCCCCGCCGAACTCGAAACCCGGCAGCATATGCGTTCAGGCGTCATCTCTTCCTCATTGTTTGCCGCCACCGACGCGGTCAACATGTCCGATGCCGTGGCCGTGCAAATCGCCGATATCTTCTCGACCGACATCGATTTTCATCGCGATCTGCGCCGCGGTGATCGCTTCTCCGCCGTCTATGAGATGCAGTATCACCAGGGTGAACCGGTGAAATCCGGGCGCCTGCTCTCCGCCGAGTTCGTCAATCAGGGCAGGACATTCCACGCCGTGTGGTTCCAGAACAACGAGGGCCAGGGCGGCTATTACACGCTGGACGGCAAGAACATCCGCAAGGCCTTTCTGCGCTCACCGCTGGAGTTCTCCCGGGTCAGTTCGGGGTTTTCGGGTTCGCGCCTGCATCCGGTGCTGAAAACCTGGCGCGCGCATCGCGGCGTCGATTACGCCGCGCCGACCGGCACGCGGATCAAGGCAACCGGCAGCGGCACCGTCGAGTTCGTCGGCCGTCAGGGCGGCTACGGCAATCTCGTCGTGCTGCGTCATCAGTCAAAATACACGACCTGGTACGGCCATCTGTCGCGGTTCGCACCCGGCATGCAGCGCGGCAAGCGCGTGACACAGGGTGACGTCATCGGTTACGTCGGCAGCACCGGTCTCGTCACCGGCCCGCACCTGCACTACGAATTCCGCACCAACAACGTGCATCAGGATCCGCTGCGCGTCGCCATGCCGCCGGCCCCGCCGCTGGCCGAACAATACCGCGCGGCATTCAATGAGGCTGCGCGACCGATGGCCGAGCTTCTCGCGTTATTGCGGCAGTTCCGCATCACTTCGGTCCAGTAACACCCCATGCCCGGTCTGTACATCGGGTTGATGTCCGGCACCAGCATGGACGGCATCGACGCCGTGCTGGCGACAGATGATGCGCCCCCCGCCGTGCGCGGGCACATCCACCAATCCATGCCGCCCGCCTTGCGTGACGCGCTGCTCGCACTGAATACACCCGGCAGTGATGAATTGCACCGCGCCGCGCAGGCCGCAAACGCGCTGGCGACGGAATACGCTGCTGCCATCCGCGGGCTGCTCGCGCAGGCGCATGTGGCTGCCCGGGACATCGTTGCCGTGGGTTGCCACGGCCAGACCGTACGCCATCGCCCCGATGCGGGCTACACCTTGCAGCTCGTCAACGGCGCGCTGCTCGCCGAATTGTCGGGTATCAGTGTGGTCTGCGATTTCCGCAGCCGCGACCTGGCCGCCGGCGGCCAAGGCGCGCCGCTGGTGCCGGCGTTTCATCACGCCGTATTCGCCGATCCGCTGCAGGCGCGGGCCATCGTCAACATCGGCGGCATCGCCAACATCACCAGCCTGCCGGTCCGGGGAGCAGTACGCGGCTTCGATTGCGGTCCCGGCAATGTGCTACTGGACGGCTGGATACGCCGGCATCGCAGTCTCGACTATGACGTCGACGGCGCCTGGGCGAAAGAGGGCAAGGTGCTGCCCGGCATGCTGGAACGTCTGCTGGGCGACGCTTACTTCAGCCGGCCGCCGCCGAAGAGTACCGGTCGCGACCTGTTCCATCTCGATTGGATACAGCCGGCGCTGGCCGGCGATGAACGTCCCGTCGATGTCCAGGCCACGTTGCTGGAACTGACGGCAGCGACGATTGCCGGCGCCCTGACCGCGCATTGCGCCGGCACTACAGAGATTTATTTATGCGGCGGTGGTGTACGTAATACAACTTTGCGTGAGCGCATCGCTGCGCTACTCCTCGGTCGCCGCGTTGCTGCTACCGATCAACTGGGTATCGCCGCCGGGTCGGTCGAAGCCGCCGCGTTCGCCTGGCTCGCCGCGCGCGCACTGGCGCATGAGCCGGGCAACCTGCCGGCGGTCACCGGCGCCCGCGGCCTGCGGGTGCTCGGTGCGATTTATCCCGCCTGAAAAACAAAACGGAGGCCGCAGCCCCCGTCAGTAATTCTGTGTTGCAGTTTCCGGTCAGGCGGAGAACGACGATCCGCAGCCGCAGGTGGAAGTGGCGCTCGGATTCTTGATGACGAACTGCGCGCCTTCGACGTTTTCCTGGTAGTCGATCTCGGCGCCGGCCAGATACTGCAGGCTCATCGGATCGATCAGCAGCGTGACCCCGCCTTTTTGCAGCGAGGTGTCATCGTCATTCACCGCTTCGTCGAACGTAAAGCCATATTGAAAACCGGAGCAGCCGCCGCCGGTCACGAATACGCGCAGCTTCAGTTCGGCATTGCCTTCTTCCTCGATCAACTGCCGCACCTTGGCCGCAGCATTCTCGGTGAACACCAGCGGATCGGGCAAACGTTCGGTGACTGCATTCATCGCATGCTCCTGATTCGATACTGCAAACGGGGTGTCATTATCGTCGGCCCCCGGCCAGCCGGTCAATCGGCGGAAGAAGGCTTGAATTTGATGACTTTGTCGGTTTTGGCCTCATCCTGATAGACCAAGCGCCCCTGAACCACGGCGCCCAACTGGATTTCCAGGGTCCGGTAATACACATCCCCTGTGACATTGGCCTTGCTCTGCAGTTCAACATAGTCTGTGGCGTGCACCGGGCCGACCACGGTGCCATTGATAACCACATGGGAG
>JANNHN010000104.1:0-2818 GCA_031404395.1 Betaproteobacteria bacterium | reverse complement strand
GCGCGATTTCGCGCAGTAGCCGCCTGAGATCAAGCAACTTCTGCTACGGAGTACGCGCTCCGGAGCAGAAGTTCGCTGGCGAATTTGCCGGCAGATTTACCAGTAAACGTCTTTTATTCAAGACGTTATCATGCTATCCTCTGCGGTTATTTCCAACTATGGAATTTAGAGGATTTTCATGGCAGTCGAACGCACGCTTTCCATCATCAAGCCGGATGCCGTTGCCAAAAATGTCATCGGCCAGATTTACGCCCGGTTTGAGCAGGCGGGCCTGCGCATCATTGCTGCGCGCATGATGTACCTGTCGCGCCGTCAGGCTGAAGGTTTCTACGCGGTACACCGGGAGCGGCCGTTTTTTGGCGAGTTGGTGAAGTTCATGATTTCCGGGCCGGTGATGATCCAGGTGCTGGAAGGCGAGAGCGCCATCCTGAAAAATCGCGACTTGATGGGAGCGACCGATCCGAAAAAGGCAGCCAAAGGCACGATCCGCGCGGATTTTGCCGACAGTATCGATGCCAATGCGGCACATGGTTCCGATTCGCTGCAGACGGCCGCTACTGAAGTCGCTTATTTCTTTCCTGCGCTCGACGTGTATTCGCGCTGAGCGCAGGCCTGTATCGAAAACGCCATGTCTGTCAATCTGCTGGGGCTGAGCCGCTCGCAGTTTGAGGCGCTGTGTACGGACATGGGCGAAAAACCGTTTCGCGCCCGCCAGGTCATGCGCTGGATGCATCGCGACAACGCCAGCGATTTCGCGGCCATGACCGATGTCTCACGCGAATTCCGCGCGCGGCTCACTGCAACGGCATGTATTGCCGGCCCTGCGGTGCTGCGCGACACGACCGCAGCGGATGGTACGCGTAAATGGTTGTTTGATGTGAGCACAGGCAATGCCATCGAGGCCGTCTACATTCCCGAAGGTGATATTCCTGCAGGTGATGTTTCCGGCGATGAGGTCGACGATGATGTAGCCGTCGAAGCCGGGGCAACAGGACGCCGTTATCGCGGTACGCTGTGCGTGTCTTCACAGGCGGGCTGTGCGCTGGAGTGTACATTTTGCTCTACCGGACGGCAGGGGTTTAACCGCAACCTGACCGCGGCGGAGATTGTCGGGCAACTGTGGCACGCCAATCGCAGTCTCTCCGCGGAACTCGGTATTGAGCGTCCGGTCACCAACGTGGTCATGATGGGCATGGGCGAGCCATTGGCTAATTTCGACAATGTGGTCACTGCAATGCAGCTGATGCTCGATGATCACGCCTACGGCATTTCGCGGCGGCGGCTGACGTTGTCCACTTCGGGACTGGTGCCGGCGATAGATCGTTTGCGCGAAGCCTGTCCGGTGGCGCTGGCCGTTTCGCTGCACGCGCCGAATGATGCATTACGCGATCAGCTGGTGCCGATCAATCGTAAATATCCGATCCGTGAATTGCTGGCGGCCTGCGTGCGTTACATCGAAAAGGCGCCGCGTGATTTTGTGACCTTTGAATACGTTTTGCTGGCAGGGATCAATGACAGTCCGGCGCAAGCGCGGGAACTGGTGCGCACGGTGCAGTCGGTGCCGTGCAAGCTGAATCTGATTCCCTTCAATCCGTTTCCGGATTCAGGTTATGTGCGATCCGGAGCCGCAGCTGTGTCGGCATTTAGAGACGTGCTGCAGGAAGCCGGACTGATCACCACTGTGCGCAAGACGCGCGGAGATACCATCGATGCTGCCTGCGGGCAACTGGCAGGGCAAGTGCAAGACAAAACCAGGCGCGCCCAGCGGCGCGTCGAGGCCGCTTGAAAAATGCAAAACAAAGTCAAACGCGCCCGACGGCGCGCCGAGGAGATTACGGCATGACACAAAAGAATCTGGCAACGCGCGGGTCGTGGGTTCTGGTGGCGTTGGTATTTGCCGTGATGGCGGCGGGATGTGCAACCTCAGGCGATCATTCCGAAATCCAGCCGATGAATGACACCTCGGGTAATGAATCGGATGCGCGCGCCCGGGCACGTATCCATGCGGAGCTTGCAGCCGGGTATTTTGAGCTTGGCAATATCGGCGTGGCGCTGGAAGAGGCCAACATTGCCATGCAGGCGGATCCGAGCTACGCCACGGCGTTCAATGTCGCCGCTCTGGTCTTCGCCGCGCTCAAAGATGATCGTCGTGCCGAGGAAAACTTCAACCGGGCGCTGCGGCTCAGTCCCGGCGACCCCGATTCCAATCACAACTACGGCGGTTTTCTGTGCCAACGCAAGCGCGAGGATGAAGGCATCAAATATTTGATGACGGCGGTACAGAATCCGCTGTACCAGGCGCCGGAACGGTCGTTTGTCAATGCAGGGGTTTGTGCCAAACGCAAGGGTGATGATGCGGCTGCGAAGACATTCTTTCTGCGCGCGGTAACAATACGGCCGAATCAGCCCCAGGCGCTTTATCAACTGGCTGACATTTCGTATACCGAGAAAAATTATGCGGCGGCGCAGGGGTATTTGCGCCGGTATGCCCAGTATGCGCCGGCTTCAGTCGAGGTAATCTGGCTGGCGTTGCGGGTGGAGCACAAGTTGGGCAACTCAATGGCCGAGCAAAGCTACTCACAGCAGTTGCGGAAAAATTTTCCGGAATCGAAAGAGGCGGCAGCTCTGCAGGCCAGGCAATTTGACTGATCATGACTGAACCCGACAGCAGCGCAGCTCCGGCTGCGCCTGACCCGCGACCGGGCAAGATGCTGGCGGAGGCGCGTGCGCGCAAGAACCTCACGATTCCTGAGGTTGCACAGCAACTGAAACTGTCGACCTCGCAGATTGAGGCGCTGGAGGCCGATGCCTATACGCG
>JANNHN010000103.1:0-5525 GCA_031404395.1 Betaproteobacteria bacterium | reverse complement strand
GCCGCGAGGGCTGCGAGCATGCGGATATTCATGGCGGTGTTCTCCAGTCTGACTGGTGCGGGGGAATTGGTGGGTTGACAGCGATGCCGGCTGCGTTCAGGGTAGCATCAATCATTTTGAAATTGCCAGAAGGAGCCCTCTGCATGGCCCGACTCAGTTACGTTGACCCCGACGCAATCCGCGATCCCGACGCGCGCCAGTGGCTGGAAGAGGCGCGCCGCGATGGTCGCCCCGGTCCTGAAAATCAGGCGATACGCGCGCACCAGCCTGACGTGATGCGGTCATTCACGCTGACCCGGAAAATGCTCTTCGACAACAATGCCGGGGTACTCGAGCACGATCTGAAGGAGCTCACGCGCGCCTATGTCGCGTTCACCATCGAATGCGGCTACTGAAGCAATCAGGGATCCGCGCGGTCTGCGCGGGATGCCGGTGGCAAGATGGCGGAGCTGATGAACTACGAGAAGTCTGAAAAGTTCACGACCCGCGAGAAGATTGCACTGCGTTACGCTGACGCAATCATGTACGACCCGACGCAGGCGGGTGACCAGCTCTGGAATGAATTGAAGGGCGAGTTCACCGAGCCGGAAATTGTGGAACTCGGCTACTGGATCGGATTCACGTTCGGCGGACAGCGCTGGCTGAAAACCTTGTCAACGCGGCAGGGCGAGTTCGAAGCGTTTCTCGCTGCGCGCTAGGCACGTATCGTCACCGGAAATTTCCATGAATGAATTATTGCCGCGCGCGGCGCGCGCCGTGGCGCTGCTGATCGCGCGCAAGCAGACCATCGCGGTGGCCGAATCGTCGGCGGGCGGGCTGATCACCGCGGCGCTGCTGGCGGTGCCCGGCGCCTCCGCCTGCGTGCGCGGCGGCATCGTGGTTTACACCTATGAAATGCGCCGCGCGCTGCTGGGCATCAGTGACGCCGACATGCGCGGCATCACGCCTTCCACTGAAGCCTACGCGCTGCTCACAGCGCGCCGCACCCGCGAAAAAGTGGCGAGCGACTGGGCGCTGGCCGAGACCGGTGCGGCGGGCCCGACCGGCAGCCGTTACGGTTATCCCGCGGGACACGCGTGCTTTGCGGTGGCGGGCCCCGTCGAGCGTACGCGCACGCTGGAGACCGGCGGCAGTGACCGCGTCGCCAACATGCACGCCTTCACCGCGGCTGCGCTTGATCTGCTGGCGGAGATGGTCGCCGCCACGCCGGTTTGATCAGGTTCGCGTCAGCGTATGAAAGCTGCCGGAAAGTCCGGGGAGTGCGTTATCGAGTACCAATGCGCGCGTGCGCTCGGCCAGTTCGGCATAAGCCGTCTGGGCGGATAACGCAGTTCGCTGTAGCGCGGATCGGGCATGGCGGTGCTCCGGAGTTGCTAGTCGTTATTGCAAAATGTCTAGCAACTGGCAACGGCTTCGGCCGCACCCCGCGATGTGATAATAACTAATTGTTTTTATTGAATTACTTTTGATATTTCCCGGCACTGTGTTGCCATTTTCGTGGCGCCCGCGGCGGTGTTTGCGCTATATCAAGGAGCCCGCGCCGGGCTGTCGCGAGAATGTGGGGTCCGCAGGTCAATCAATTACATCGGCATCATGGATTGCGGGCTATACGGGGAGACGCGTGCGATCTTTTGAATATGTGGCGGCTGGCGACATCCGGCACGCCGTCCAACTGCTGGCCGAACATGGGGCCGAGGCGAGGATTCTCGCCGGCGGCACCGACCTGCTGGCGGACCTTAAATCGTCCGCACACGGGCCGCGGCTGGTTATCGACATCTCGCGCGCGCAGGCGCTGAAAGGCATTACGCTGACGCCCGCAGGCCTGTGCATCGGCGCCATGACGACGCACACCGAAATCATGCGCTCGGCGCTGATCGCGGAACACTGTCCCGTGCTCGCCGCCGCGGCGCACACCATCGGTGCGGTGCAGACGCGCAACCTCGGCACCTTGGGGGGCAATCTGGTGACCGCCGTGCCGTCCATGGACAGCGGTCCCGCGCTGGTGGCGCTGGACGCGCAGGTGGGGCTGGCGGGCAGCGCCGGCGAGCGGCGGCTGCCGCTGACCGATTTTTTTCGCGGGCCGCGCAAGACTGCATTGAAGGCGGATGAACTGCTGATCGACATCGTCATTCCTGCCACCAGCCTCGGCAAGCCAGCCGCGTTTCTCAAGTCGGGGCTGCGCAAGGGCCAGGCGCTGGCGCTGGTCAATGCCGCGGCGAGCCTGTGGCTGGACGGCAAGGGCCGGATCATTGAGCCGCGCGTCGCGCTGGGCGCCGTTGCGCCAGTGGTCATGCGCGCGACGGACGCCGAGCAGTTTCTTGCGGGACGCCCGCCCGCGCCCGGGGTGTTTGTGCAGGCCGGCGCTCTTGCCGCAGCGGCGTGCAAACCGATCAGCGATTTCCGCGCCAGCGCCGGCTACCGGCGCGACCTCGTCGCGGTGCTGGTGCAGCGCGCGCTGGCGCAGGCGTATGCCATGGCAGAAGGGCGGACGTGATCACGATCCGTTTTGTCGTCAACGGCGCGCTGCAGGTGCTGTCGGTGGCGCCCGAGACCACGCTGCTGGGCGCGCTGCGCAACCAGTTGGGGCTGACTGGCGCCAAGTCGGGCTGCGAGGTCGGCGACTGCGGCGCCTGCACGGTGATTGTCGATGGCCGCTCGGTGAATGCCTGCCTGATGCTCGCCGTGCAGGCGGACGGCTGCACGGTGCTGACCATCGAGGGCCTTGCCACGCGTGAAAAGCTGCATCCGCTGCAGCGCGCTTTCGAGGAACTGGCTGCACTGCAATGCGGCTTCTGCGGCCCCGGCGCCATCCTGTCGGCCAAGGCGCTGCTCGACGTGAATCCGGATCCGAGCCGGCAGGAAGTGCGCGACGGACTCGCCGGCAACCTGTGCCGCTGCACGGGCTACACCAAGATGATCGATGCAGTGCTGCACGCGGCGCAGGAGCTGCGCGCCGCGCCGACATCGGCTGCGACTCACGGGGAGCGCTGAGGCATGGACAGCAAACCGGTAGTGGATGGACAGCGGCAGGCCGAGTTGCAGCGCGCGGCGACGCCCGGCGTCGCGGCCGAACATCCGCTGCGGATTTACCGCGAACCGCTGCCGGCGGTGTTCCCGGCGGAACTGCGGGTGCCCGAAGTGCGCCTGCAGACGCCGGCCGTCGGGCAGCGCGCAACGCGCCCCGATGCGCGGCTGCACGGACTCGGCCAGACGCGCTACATCGACGACATGGCGTTTCCCGGCATGCTGCATGCGCGCATCAAGCGCGCCGGCGTGGCCTCGGCACGCATCCTGCGCATCGACACCCGCGAGGCTGAGGCCATGCCGGGCGTGATGGCGGTGCTGACCGGGCGCGACATTCCGGTCAATTCCTTCGGACCGTCATTCCAGGACCAGCCGGTGCTGGCCGATGATCGCGTGTTCCATGCCGGCGACGGCGTGGCGGCGGTGGCGGCGGTGACCGAGCAGCTCGCGGCGGACGCGCTG
Organism: Betaproteobacteria bacterium; assembly: GCA_031404395.1. Taxonomy (GTDB): domain Bacteria; phylum Pseudomonadota; class Gammaproteobacteria; order Burkholderiales; family SG8-41. The sequence goes on along the minus strand of JANNHN010000103.1, from coordinate 2,039 downwards.
GAAAAAATCCGCGTCGAGTATGAACCGCTGCCCGCGGTGTTCGATCCGCTGGAGGCGTTGCGCGAGGACGCGCACCAGGTGCACGCGCCGGCGAACAATGTGTATGCGCGCAAGGTCATTCGCAAGGGCGATGTCGAAACCGCGCTGGCGGCGAGCGCACATGTATTCGAGCAGCAATATCGTACCCAGATGGTGGAGCATGTGCCGATCGAGCCGCATGCCGCAATTGCGCTGTGGGATGCCAACGGCCGCGTCACGCTCTATTCCAGCCTGGGCCGCATCACGCTGGGCCGCGCGGATGTCGCGCGTACGCTGCGCCTGCCGGTCAATCGCGTCCGCCTGGTCGGCACCATTGTCGGCGGCAATTTCGGCGGCAAGAACGAGATCACCCAGGAACCGGTGCTGGCCCTGTTATCGAAAAAAACCGGGCGCCCGGTGAAAGGGGTGTACACCCGGAACGAGGAGTTCACCGCCTCGACCACGCGCCATCCCTTCATCATGGATTACAAGACCGGCGTCGATCGCGACGGCCGCATCCTCGCGCGCAAGGTGCGCCTGGTGCTCGACGGCGGCGCGTACTGTTCGTGGAGCGAAACCACGCTGGGCAAGGCCGCGATCCTGTCGGTGGGGCCGTACCGGATCGACCACCTGCTGGTCGAGGCCTGCGTGGTGTACACCAACAAGACCATGACCGGCGCGATGCGCGGCTTCGGCGCGCCGCAGGTCTGTTTTGCCTATGAATCGCAAATGGATGAAATCGCCGCGGCGCTGGGCATCGACCCGCTGGAAATCCGCCTGCGCAATGTTTTCGTCAACGGTTCGTCGAGCCCCACCGGCCAGGTACTGGACAGCGTGGTGGTGCGCGAGTCGCTGCTGCAGGCGGCGGAGCGCTTCGGCTGGAAGGAGGGCGGCGCATGAAACGACGCGGACGCGGGCTGGCCTGCATGTGGTATCCGATCGGCTTCACGGTCACCGCCAATCCCAGCGCGGCCACGGTGAAGGTCAACGAGGACGGCACGGCGACGCTGCTCACCGGCACGGTGGAAACCGGTCAGGGTGCGCTCACCGTGCTGGGCCAGATCGCCGCCGAGGCGCTGGGGGTGGCGACGGACGATGTGCATGTGGTCTCCGGCGACACCGACACCATGCCGATGGACACCGGCGCGATTGCCAGCCGCACAACCTATGTCACGGGCAACGCGGTGAAACTCGCCGCCGAGAAAGCGCGCGACATCCTGTTCGAGGTCGCCGCACCCCTGCTGGGCGTGCGCGCGGATCAGCTTGAGGCGCGCGACCGCAAGATCCAGGTGCGCGCGTTTCCGCAGCGCCAGTTGTCGATCGGCGACGTGGCACTGCAGGCGCAGGCGGTCAAGGGCCAGCCCGCGATCGGCAGCGCGACGTGGAACCCGCCCACGGTGCCCATGGATCCCGAAACCGGGCAGGGCAAGCCCTTCAACACTTATGTGTATGCCACGCAGATTGCCGAGGTCGATGTCGATGACGAGACCGGCGAGGTCGATGTGCTGCGCGTGGTGGCGGCGCACGACTGCGGCACGGCCATCAATCCCATGCTGGTGGAGGGGCAGGTGGAGGGCGGCATCTCGATGGGCCTGGGTTTTGCGCTGCAGGAGGAAATCCTGTTCGACGCCGCGGGCCGGCAGGTCAATCCGAACCTGACCAATTACATCATGCCAACCAGCCTCGACATGCCGGAGATCGAAGTCGATATCGTCGCGAACTACGATCCCACGGGGCCCTTCGGCGCCAAGGGCGTGGGCGAACCGACGGCGGTGCCGACGGCGGCGGCCATACTCAATGCGATCCACGACGCCGTCGGCGTGCGCATCACGGCGCTGCCCGCCACTGCGGAAAAAATCCTCGCTGCGATCAAGGCCCGGCGCGCGGCCGCGGGCAAAACACTGACCGCCTGATGACCCGACCGCGTGATGGCGGCGGGCGGGTTCAGCCGGCTGCCGCGACGACGTAACCCGACGGCGTGCCGAGTACAGTGGTGCGTTCGAGATGCCGCAATTGCGTTT
>JANNHN010000102.1:0-3805 GCA_031404395.1 Betaproteobacteria bacterium | reverse complement strand
GCCAGCGCGATCAGGTCTTTCACGGAATGCACCGGCAGCGACGGATGCACCACCAGCACCATCGGCGCGCCGATGATCTGCGTTACCGGCGCCAGATCCTTCAGCGGATCGTAGGGCAGATCCTTGCGCAGCGAGACATTGATGGTGACCGGACCGGAATTGGCCAGCACCATGGTGTAACCGTCGGGCGGCGATTTTGCCACCACATCGACGCCGATGCTGCCGCCGGCGCCGCTGCGGTTATCAACCAGCACCTGCTGGCCCCACATCGGCGTCAGTTTCTGGGCGACGGCGCGCGCCACTTCATCCAGCGGGCCGCCCGGCGGATAAGGCACGATGAAGCGCACCGGTTTCGACGGAAACGGTTGTGCCGATACCGGCATGGCGATAACCAATGCGGTGGCCAGCAACGATAAGGCGCCCTGCATGAAATGAACAATGATTCTCATGATGATCCTCCTCGTTAACCGCATTCTCGTAGGGCGGGAGAAACGCAGTGAATCCCGCCGTTCAGCCCATGCAACGTTCACAGCTTTGGTGTAACAGAGAAGGCGGGATTCGTTTCACTTCTCCCGCCCTACGGAGCCCTGCGGAACACGGCATAAAGGGCGCCTAAAGATTAGCCAGCCTTGTAGCCCGGAAGGAGCGTTGCGTATTCCGGGGCAACGCATTCACTCCCCCGGATTCCGGCCTGACGGCCTGCATCCGGGCTACGGATACTACAGATTTGCGGCAATCCAGTCCGCGACATAGGTCGCGCCCAGAAAACGGTTGTCTCCCTGGCAATGCTCGGCGCCGCCCTCTTCCGCAGTGAACACCTTGAGGGTTTTTTTCCGTGAACTCACCGCGTCGTACAGCAACTGCGCATTGGCGACCGGTGAGATTGAATCCTCTGCCCCGTGCGTCACCAGGAATGGACAGGTGATTTTGTCGGCCACGCCTTCCAGTTTGTAGGCTTCGGTTTTTTTCATCGCGCTATCCATGTCGGGCATGCCCATCACCCACGGCAACTGGAAATGCGGCGCCGACACACGATTGCCGCCGGATTCGAGGATTTTGCGCCGCGTAATCCACGTTGCATGGTAGTCGTAATGCCCGCCCCAGGCGATGCAGGCCGCGAACCGCTTCTCGAAAGCCGCGACGCGCGGCGCGTAATAACCGCCCATGCTGTAGGCCATGATGGCCACGCGTTTGGCATCCACATCACGGCGCGAAGCCAGGTAATCGTACGCAGCCGCGCCCGGCACTTCGTAATCCGGACGGCTGGGTATGTTCTGCAGCCGCAGCGCTTCGCCCTGCCCCGGCCCGTCGATAGCCAGCGTGTGGATGCCGCGCAGTGCGAGTTCGACGCCGCCGAACAGGATGGACAGCTCCTTGGTACTGTCGAGTCCGTCGAAAAAACATACGGTAGGCGCCGGTCCGGATACCGGCGCCTTCATGAACCACGCCGGCAGCGTCGTGGCTTTTCCTTCGTGCACGTAGGGCACTTCGACGCGCTCGATGTTCGGATAGCGGCCCTTGATGCCGGCACGGAAGCAGCGCAGGCAGCTTTGGTAGAGCGCCGTCTTTTTGGGGCCCAGCTGCACGAAGCGTTCGCCGACAAAGTAATAGGTGGCCGCGCGCAGATAATGGCCGGCGGCGGACAGGATGAACCCGTCCTTCTTCGCGCCGTCGCCCATGGCTTCGATGCGCTGCGCCTCTTTCTCCCACTCCGCGCCCCAGGCTTCGTTGTCGCCAACCTTGTCCTTCAAGCGCCGGCCGACACGATCAACCTCGCTCATCGCCGAGCCGCCCCAGCGCGCCATCTCGATGACAATCATCATGCCCTGCGACCACATGAAGTTATCGGGAAAATACTGAAAACCGGCTCTCATACTTTCATACTCCTTGTGGGGATCTGGTGGCGTTCTTGTGCAGCGTTATTGGCTGACGCTGCGCGCGAGACCAACTTCTTTGAGCAGTTTCGCGTATTTGGCAGTGTCCGACCGGATCAGGGCAGCAAAGGCTTCCGGCGTACCACCGACGACTTCAGCGCCCTGCGTTGCCATGCGTTCACCCACTTCGGGCAGGTGCAACACTGCGTTGATATCACGGTTCAGGCGCTGCACGATCGCTGGGGGCACGCCCCTGGGCACCAGTACGCCGTGCCAGAGGCTGGCGTCGAAACCCGGCAGTGTCTCCCCCATGGCCTCGACGTCGGGAAATCCCTTCACGCGCTTCGGCGCCATCACCGCCAGCGCACGGACCCGCCCGCCCCGGACATGCGGCATCGCCGCGATCATCGGCCCGGCCATCATTTGTATCTGCCCGGAAATCGTATCGGTCATCGCCGGCCCGCCGCCCTTGTACGGCACGTGCACCATGCGGATGCCGGTGGTTGCATTGAACAATTCCATCCCGAGGTGCCCGGAGCTGCCGTTGCCCGAGGAGGCAAAGTTGAGCTGGCCCGACCGCGCCTTGGCGTAGGCGATCAGCTCAGCGACATTTTTTACCGGCAGCACGTTGGCCGTCACCAGCAGCAGCGCGATGGTATTCAACTGGATCACCGGCGAGAAATCGCGCACCGGGTCATAGGGCAGATTGCGGTACAGCGTCGGGTTGATCGATACGCTGGCCGGCAGGCAAAACACCAGCGTGTAGCCGTCCGGCGGCGCCTTGGCGCCGAGTTCAGTGCCGATGATGGCGTTGGCGCCGCCACGGTTATCGATCACCAGCTGCTGCTGCAGACGCTCAGCGAGCGGCTGCGCAATCAGCCGCGCCACGGTGTCAGTGCCGCCGCCCGGCGGAAACGGCACAATGAAGCGGATCGGACGGTTCGGATAATTCTGCGCGACCGCAGCGAGTGCCGGCCATGCCAGCAGTGCGGCCAGGATCATTCCCGATAATCTGTAATTCATTGCCATTCCCCTTGTTTGCAGCGCGCCGGTTATTCAGCCGGAATGTTCGCGTCCTTGATGACCTTCGCCCACTTCACGATTTCTGCCTTGATGTACGCCGCGAACTCCGCCGGTGTGCCGCCGACCGGCTCAAAACCCTGAACTTCGAGTCGCTGCCGTACAGGGCCGGCAAGAATTTTCACGGTCTCTGCATGCAATCGCGCCACGATCGGCTGCGGCGTCCGCGCCGGCGCCAGCAGACCATACCAGGTTGCCGCTTCGTAGCCCGTGATGCCGGATTCGGCGATGGTCGGCAATTCCGGCATGGCCAGCGAGCGTTTTGCGGTGGTCACTGCGATGGGGCGCGCCCGGCCCGATTTCACGTGCGGCATCGCCGCCGGCATGGTTGCAAACATGATCTGCACTTCGCCTGAAATCATCGCCACCAGCGCCGGCCCGCCGCCTTTGAACGGCACATGCACCATGTCGATTTTCGCCAGCGATTTCAGCAGTTCACCGGCCAGATGCGAAGAACTGCCGACACCCGCCGACGGAAAATTCAGCGCACCCGGCTTCGCTTTCGCCAACGCCACCAGATCCTTGACCGTTTTCACCGCCAGCGACGGATGCGCGACCAGGATGTTGGGCGTCACCGCGACCAGACTCACCGGCGCAAAATCACGCACCGGATCGAAGCCGAGTTTTTTGAACAGGCTGACATTGACCGCATTGGGCGCCACATTGCCCATCAGCAGCGTGTAGCCGTCGGGTAATGCACGCGCAGCCAGTTCGGTGCCGATGTTGCCGGTGGCGCCGCCGCGATTGTCCACCACCACGTTCTGCCCCAGATGCTCGGACAGGCGCTCAGCCATCACGCGACCCACCTGATCGGTGCCGCCGCCCGGCGGGTAGGCGACGATCATGCGGAT
>JANNHN010000101.1:0-3730 GCA_031404395.1 Betaproteobacteria bacterium | reverse complement strand
CCATGCCGCCGCCAGCAGTCCGGCAAATACTTTCATCATGATTTCAATCCCGCTTTGAGTGCTCTGTGCACGATACCGGGTTGGACTTCGGATCACCGTGACATGTTCCACAGGATTGCGTATCGGCGTCTTGCAGACGTGCGGTAAGTCACGATTACGACCAAATAAACAATGATTTAGGTGATTTGAAGCCTCTGCAGCAGGCAGCGCAAATACACGGGATGCGGCACGCTGCAGGTTATCGGCATCTGCAGAAACCGCTTGCGTTTGCGCAGCAAATGATGACGAATATCTGCAACCGGTGTTTGTTATGATCATCAGGATTGATCACCGGAGCGATGGCATTGAAACTGTTGCGTTACAGCCGAAAGAATGAACCGCGCTCGCTGGCGCGCCTCGGCGTGCTCATCACCCCGGATTGCGTAGCCGATCTGCGCGCCGGATATGCGCTGCATCTGGTGCACCGCGCCGGCAATCTCAAGGGCGGGGAGCTCGCCGGGATTTACATCCCGCCGTACATCACTGAATTCCTGCACATGGGCGAACAGGCGTGGATGGCACTGGCCGATGCGTACACCCATCTGCTTGATTTGCGGCAGTCGACGCCGGATGCGGAAGGACTGCACGGCGAGGAAATTTTCCTGCCGCTGGCGGATTGCCGGATCTATGCGCCGGTGCGCCCGTCCAAGCTGATTGCAGTGGGCCGCAACTATCCGGGCTACACCAGGAATCCCGGCAAGGCGCCGGGCAAAATCCCCACGGGTTTCATCAAGACGCTGTCGGCCATCACCGGCCACGGCCGCGACATCGTCAAGCCACGCATCACACAGGAACTGGACTGCGAAACCGAACTGGCGGTAGTCATCGGCAAACGCTGCAAGGATGTGCCGGAGGAAAAAGCCTACGACGTGATTGCCGGATACACCATCGTCAATGACATTACCGCGCGCGACCTCGGCACACTCGAACGCCAGGGCGGCCACATGTTCCTGGCGAAAACGTTCGACACGTTCGCGCCCCTCGGGCCGTGGATGATCACCCGCGACGCAATCCCGGATCCGATGCATCTGCGCATCCAGACGCGGGTCAACGGTGAAACGCGGCAGGACGGCAACACCCGCGACATGCTGTTCCCGATTCCGCAACTGATTGCGCACTTCTCGCAGATGACGCTGATGCCGGGTGACATCATCGCCACCGGCTCGCCCGGCGGCGGCGCATTGTCGAATCCGGACTGGTATCTGAATGCCGGCGATGTGATCGAATCCGAAGTCGAGGGTATCGGCGTACTGAGCAACGGCGTGGTGGACGAGCCAGCCGTCTGAATCAGGCTTTGGCCGGAACAGCGCCGGCCTGAGCTGATTGCAACGGCCGGAACAACGCCGGCCTGGCAGATTGCGCTGTGCCGGAGCTGCACCGGCCTGACTACTACCGGCCGCTACTGACGCGGCAGTTTGGTGATTTTCAGTTCACCCGCCAGCTTGCCCAGCGCGTCCAGCAGCGCGGCCGGCATCGGAATCCCGTTCTTCTCGTGGTCAGCACGCGCAGTGTGTGTGCCCTCGCCCGGCAAGCGGATGCGGTCGACACCAGGCAGGCGCTGTGAATTGCGGATGTCGCGGATCAGCGTGTCCATGCCCTGCTTGAACTCCTTCAGATTCTGGAACGCTTCGATGTTGATGGCGACAATGGCATGGCCGGTGTTGGTTTCGGTGGTGTCGTCATTGTTGAAATCGACCACGTCCTTGCCCATTGCCGCACCGTTCAAATTGCCGGCAAGCAAGCCCATGACCAGCGCCAGACCGTAACCTTTGTAGCCGCCGATCGGCAGCAGAAAACCTTCATTCGCCCGCTGCGGATCGGTCAGCGGATTGCCCTGACGATCCATCATCCAGCCTTCGGGCATCATTTCGCCGCGCTGCGCCTTGGTTTTGACTTTGCCGTACGCCGCCACCGTCGTCGCCATGTCGAGCACGATGGCCGGTTCGTCGCCGGCGGGCACCGCCACCGCAATCGGGTTGGTCGATAGCAGCATATCAAGCCCGCCCCACGGCGGCAGATGATTGGCGCTGCCCACGGCCATGTAGAGACCGATCATATTGTGCGCCAGCGGCATGGTCGCGTACAGCGAGGCCGGCCCGGCATGGTTGCTCCAGCGCACGCCGACCCAGGCTACGCCTGCGGTTTTTGCTTTTTCGATGGCTTTCTCAGTGGCGAACTTCATCACCAGATGGCCCATGCCGTTGTCGCCATGTACCAGCGCCATGCCGGCCATCTCGCGCTCAACGCGAATGTCTGGTTTGACATTGACCGCGCCGCCCTTGATGCGGCGGATGTACTGCGGCAAGCGGAACACGCCGTGGCCCTCGGAACCATTGAGATCCGCTTGCGTCATCAACTGCGCGATGGCCTCTGCGTCGGCGGGCGGCACGTCGACGGCGGTGAAGGCGCGGGCAATGAATGCGGACAGTTGCGGCGCGGCAATGCGTGCCGCTGATTTTGTTTCAGCCATGCAGTGCTTTCTCAGTCGATGACGACGTTGTTGTCGGTGATGATCTTGCGCCAGCGTTTCATTTCCGTCTGCACATAGGCATTGAATTCCGCCGGCGTGGCGCTCAGGCTGATCGGCAGAGAACGCTTGGCGAGTCCGCCGCTGGCATCGAGTTCCTGCATTGCGGCAGTAATGTCGGCGTGCAGCCGCGCCACCACCGCCTTCGGCGTGCGCACCGGCGCAAACACGCCGTTCCAGTTAAGACTGCCCAGGCCGGGAAAACCGGCCTCCGCCATGGTCGGCACCGTGTTGAGATCGGGCAGACGCTGCCCGGATGTCACCGCATACGCCTTGATCTGCCCGGCGCGCACCGCACCGATGTTGGAAGCCACATTGGATTCGGTGATGTGGATGTCGCCGCGCAACAGCGCCGGCAGCGTTTCACCGGCGCCTTTGGACGGCAGATGCACCATTTTCACGCCGGCAGCCGCGGTTAGCGCCAGCATGTCGAGATGCGAATATGAACCCAGCGGCGCCTGGTAGTTGAGCTGCCCCGGGCGCGCCTTGGCATAGGCCAGCGCCTCCTGCAGCGTGTTCGCCGGCATTTTCGGGCTGCCGAGGATGAAGTTCGGGATCGCCACCAGCTTGGTCACGCCGGTCAGATCGCGCCCGGCGTTGACCTTCATGCGTTTCTCGAACAGCAGCGGGTTGATCGAGTTGGTGGAGATGTTGCCGACCAGCAGCGTGTAGCCATCGGGCTGCGCCTGCGCCACCAGTTCCACCGCGATGTTGCCGGCGGCGCCGGTGCGGTTATCGACCACCACCTGCTGGCCGAGCCGCCGCGTCAGCGTGGGTTCGAGCACCCGCGCAATGATGTCGGTTGCGCCGCCGGGCGCAAACGGCACCAGCAGGCGCAACGGCCGCACCGGAAAACTTTCCGCCGCCATCGCCGCCGGCATCACACAGCACAGTCCCAATACGCCTGCGAGCCATCGTTTCATGTGCTTCTCCACTCGGTGAGTCATGACCATGCGGCCCCGCAGGGCCGCGACCACTGCTGCTGCCGCGCTTCTGCCGGGATTAACGTCCGCTGCCGGTACCCGGCGCCTGTTCTTCGAGTTCGACCAGTGCGCCGAGAAAATCCCGGGGATGCACGAACACGATGCGCTCGCCATGCACATTGAGCTGCACCTTGCCGTCGCCCAACACCTGCGCACCGGCGGCAGTCAGTTCGCGCGTCGT
>JANNHN010000100.1:0-6972 GCA_031404395.1 Betaproteobacteria bacterium | reverse complement strand
GGTCTTCCACTCGCCGTGCATACGACTTCTGCTTCTCCACATGAAGTCACCCTTGTCGAGGCTACCCTCGATGAAACCCTCACCATGGGACGACCTCGACGACTTGTCGGGGATCGTGCCTACGACAGTGATCCGCTCGATCAGCGCCTCGCTGCCCGGGGCATTGAACTGATCGCCCCGCACAAGCGCAATCGCATCAGGCCCGCGACGCAGGATGGGCGAGGGCTCAGGCGTTACCGAAGACGATGGAAGGTTGAACGCCTGTTCGCGTGGCTGAACAAATACAAACGCGTCATCACCCGATGGGATCGTCATGTTGATCATTTCAACGCCTTTGTCCATCTCGCCTGCTCCATGATTCTCATGCGTAGGTATTTATGAAATCAGTTCTAACCAGAAGCCATCTCAAAAACACCCCCCTCACCCTAGCCCTCTGCTTCGCTTCAAGTGTTCCCTTGTCCCCCATCTGGGGGAGAGGGGATTTTTTGTGAGTTGTCAGTTGATGGTTGGCAGTGCGGCACCTGCGGGCTGGAAAATGACCATGCCGCCGACTGCACCCGGCCACTGCATGAGCAATTGATCCGTGTTGAGTTCGCGCATGTCGCAGCCCGCACTGTTGAGCGCACTGCGCGTGGCGGCGATCTGATCGCTGGTCAGCACAGTGCCGGCAATCCACGGCAGCGCCGGCGCGACGATGCCGAGGTTGCGTTGCAGGGCGTCGGGCGTGATGAACAGCAACGCGCCGCGCTGGGTGTCGATGCGCCACTGTGTGCCCGACAGTTGCGCCAGCAATCCGGTGTAACGCGCATAGCGCTGCGCGGCTTCCTGCGGATCGGCAACGCAAAGGATGACGGCAGCGAGACCGCTGGCATGATTGGCGTGCTGGATCCAGCGCGATTGCCACAATAGTTCAGGGGTGTGCTGCTGGCAGTACTGGATGCGGCCTTCGGCCATGGTGCCGGGCGGTACGCGCACGACGGTGAAGCGCGCTGTGTTCTTGCCGGTTGCGGTGTCGATCTCGCGCTGCAGCGCCACCGGCGGCAGCGGCGTGTAGCCCTGTTTTTCCAGCCGCGCATGATCAGCGTCGGGTGCGGACGTGCCCAGTGCGATGAGATGTACGCCGGGATAGCGCCGGATTGCCGTGCGTAACTGGTGCGCGATCGGGGTGTCTCCGGTCGGTGTCAGGAATTCAAGATAACCTTCGCGCAGCATCAGGCAGCGGTTGCCGCTGCCGGCCGGCGTCAGTGGCCCGCCCGGTTCCAGACGATGCGATTGCGCGGAGAAGGGCGTCAGTGTGAAGCCTGCCTGTTCCAGCGCGGCGCTGGCGGCGTCGATATGCGGCACAAAATGCGCCACATGGTCGATATTCAGTTTGCCCGGCGGCGGAATCTGGCTGGTGGCCGCCATGACTCAGTAACCGAGTTTGGGGTCGATGCGGCGTTTGAGCGTCTTGCTGTCGCGGAAGCGTGCCAGGTTCTCGAACCACAGGTCGAGCGAAATATCGATGTAGTGTTCGCCATCGTCGCAGGAAATGTGCGGGGTGATGATCAGGTTGGGCGTGGTCCACAGCGACGAATCGGCGGGCAGCGGTTCAGGGTCCACTACGTCGAGCACGGCGCCGCCGAGCTTGCCGTCGCGCAGCCTTTGTTCCAGGGCACGGTAATCGGCCACCGGGCCGCGGCCGATGTTGACGACGCCGGCGCCGGGTTTCAGCAGATCGAGGCGCCTGGCGTTGAGCAGCCCGCGCGTCTCTGCGGTCAGCGGCACGGCCAGCACCACAAAATCCGCCAGCGGCAGCACGCGGTCGAGTTGTTTGTAGGTCACGACCTTGTCGGCATGACGGTTCTTCTGCGCGCTGCGCCGCACGCCGATGACTTTGAGGCCGAGTTTTTTGGCGGCGCGCGCCGCACCTTCGCCGAGATCGCCGAGGCCGACGATGACCGCTGTCTTGCCGATGATGTTCGGCGAGAACAGCGCTTCCCAGTGATGGCGATGCTGGTTGGCGGAGATCGCCGCCATGCGCGAGTTGAGCAGGTTATAGGCCATGATCATGTACTGCTCGGCTTTCACGCCATGCGCGCCGCTGTTGTTGGTGAACGCCACGCCGCGCGGTAGCCAGGTCAGCGGCAATACGCCATCGACGCCGGCGGAAGTCGCGTGCAGCCATTTCAGCCGCGGCGCACGTTGCGCCAGGTTGTCGCGCTGCGCCGGCACGCCGATCACCAGGTCTGCGTCGGCGAGGGCGGATTCCAGCACGTCGCCGTCCCAGCCGAAGCTGACGTCGATGTGCCGCGCCAGCGCGCGATGGCGGGCACAGGCGGCCACCCAATGCGCCGGCAGGGTGTGGAAGATGCCGGCTTTTTTGCGCGTGTTCTCGATATGCAGGCGCAGTTTTTTTGAGGCCATCGCGAGCCCTTGCCTGATTTGCTTATTTAATCAATTTGGAGCGTTGGTACGGCCCGGTGAGAAACGCCGCTTCCGGCGGATCGGTTTTGGTGGCGCCGGCAGCCTTGCGGATGGCGTGCATGCGTTTCAGCGAATCGACGTCACCGGGTTCAAAGCTGGCCATGTAGGCGCCGTCCCACTGCGAGGCGTAGGCTTTGGCGTCGTCGGCTTTCATGCTGGCTGCTTTCTGCAGCAGCTCGGCAACTTTGTCCTTGTTCTTCGAGCCGTACTCCAACGCCTTGCGCGTGGCCGCGATGAATTTGGCGACCGCTTCCGGATTTTTCTCGACATAGTCGCTGTGGACGATGGTCACGGCGAGTATCGGCGCGGCGTTGCTTTTGGTCAGTTTTTTCCACTCATCGACCACGCTGGCGATGGTTGTCATCTTGATGTCGTCGCTCATCTGGGCGATGGTGACCGAGCGGATCGAGGCGGCATCGACTTCCTTCTGCTGCAGGAACTGGGCGAGGCGGCCTTCGTTACCGGGCACCACGCTGTAATCCGCGGGCTTCATGCCGTAGTTGATTTCGAGTACCGAGCTGACGATGGCGTGGGTGGCGCTGCCCGGCGGCGACATGCCGATTTTTTTACCTTTGAGATCGGCGATGCTTTTGATCGGCGAGCCAGCGGGCACGACGATCTGTGCTTCGGCGATCTGCGTGGCGAGCACGATTTTCACCGGCACGCCGTCGGCGGCAATGCTCATCGATGCGGTGGACGGCGCGGCGAAGGCGAGGTCGATGGCCTGCGGCACGATGGCGCGCGTCGGGCCGTTGACTTCGGAAAACTTGACCCATTCGACGTCGAGGCCTTCCTTTTCCGCAAATTTCATTTGTTCCATCACAGTGCCGAAGCCGAGGCTGAAGCCGCTGGTCCAGTAACCGACTTTTATTTTTTGCGCGTGCGCGGTGCCGGTGGCGAGCAGGGTGGCGATGATCAGGGCCGGAATGAGACGGTATGGTTTCATGGGAGTCCTCGTTAAAAATATTAATTAAATCAATGACTTGAGTTCATGTGCCTGGCGTGCGGTGGCCGTTTCAGTGGCGTCGCGCGGACGCGGCAGCGCAATGGGCGCATCGCCGCGGATTCGTCCGGGGCGCGGCGCCATCACCACCACGCGATCGGCCAGCACCACGGCTTCCTCGACATCGTGAGTGACGAACACGATAGTCATGCGCTTCAGTTGCTGGATGCGCAGCAGTTCTTCGTGCATCTGCGCGCGCGTCAGCGCATCGAGCCGCGAGAACGGTTCATCCATCAGCAGGATGCACGGTTCCTGCACCAGGCTGCGGGCGAGCGCGACGCGGCTCCTCATGCCGCCGGAGAGCTGATAAGGGAAGGCATCGGCAAAACCTTCCAGGCCGACCAGCGTCAGCGCAGCACGGGCGCGGGCTGCGCGTTCAATACCCGGCATGCCGCCGGCTTCCAGCGCGAACTCGACATTGCGTTGCGCGGTGCGCCACGGCAGCAGGCGGTCTTCCTGGAACATGTAGCTGACGCTGCGCCAGTCGGTGAAGTCGCGCGCGGCAATGCCGTTGATGCGGATGTCGCCGCGCTCCGCCGTGACCAGCCCGGAAATAATGTTGAGCAGCGTCGATTTGCCGCAGCCCGAAACGCCGAGGATGGCGACGATGGAATGCGCGGCGATGGTCAGGTCGATATGGTCGAGCACCTGCAGCGGCGCGCCGTCGGCGGTCTTGAACCATTTGGAAATGCCGCGCACGTCAATGGCGCCGGCGTCGGCGGCCACGGCTGTTGCGGCTGCGGCAGTATTCACTTCAGGGGCCCTTCATCGGCGGCTTGGCGGCAAACGGCGAGTCGCGCAGGCACATGCGGCCGCGCGGATCCTGCCACAGCTTGCCGTCTTCATGCAGCTTGCCCAGTGCGCGCGCCACGGTCTGGAAATTGTGATCGGCAAATTGTTCGGTGAGTTCTGAATAGTATTTAGGCGTTTTTTCGACGACGGCGGCGATTTTCAGCGCGAGTTCGGCAACTGCCTGGTCGCTGGTGGCCAGCTGTGGCGCTGTATCGGCCTTGCCGGCGTAGTAATCGGCGATTTTTGCGCGGTCGGTATAAGCGTAGGAAATGCGCTCAAAGCGTTCGCGTGGAATGCCCTCGGAGATCGTCGCGTCGATGCCGACCTTGACGCCGGTGGGTACCACGCCCGGCGGCGTGACGGCCAGACTGGGGTCCAGCGGTTTGGCGCGGCTGCCGGGGATGATGATCACATCCTTGTCGCCCTGCACGCGGGTGGCGATGGCCCACTCGACATCCATGGCGTTGAACACGTCGATGTCGTCATCAACGACCACTACATGCTTGAGATCCATCACCGACAGCGCGGCGAGCAGCGCGTTTTTGCCTTCGCCGGCCTGTTTCTTGATGGACACCACGGCGTGCCACATGCCGCAGCCGCCCAGCGTGACGTTGATGTCCTTGATCTGGATGCCGGCAGTTTTCAGCGCGCGGCGGATGGCGGTGTAACGCGTCGGCGCCATCAGCCAGGTGTTTTCCCAGGGCATGTGCAGGGCGTAATAAATGGCGTCACGGCGCATGGTAATGGCGTTGATGCGCACCACCGGGTTCCAGTGCAGGCCGCCCATCAGCCGGGTGAATTCACCGAAACGGCCTTCGGGCTGGGTCCAGCCGACCGGCAGGATTTCACCTTCGAGCACGATTTCGGAATCGGCAATGCACGGCAGGTCCATGGTTTCACATTGCGCGAGTTCGATGGCGGAACCGCGGATGCCGCCGGCGATGCCCATTTCGTCGGTGCCCAGCGGCGCGCGGAAACCGGAGCCCAGATTTTCGAACGGGTGGTTGCCGATGGAAATCGAGATCGGGCAGGGCCGGCCGGCTTCAAAGGCGCGTTGCGCGAACAGCCGCATGTTGTTGGGGGTGACGATGTCGATGCCGGTGAGATTTTTTTCTTTCACCATGAAGCGGTAGATGCCGGAGTTCAGGCCGAACTCGGGATCGCGGGCGATGGTGATGCCGGCGGTGATCATCGGTCCACCGTCGTAAATCGAAAACATCGGGATCGGCAGGCTGAACAGATCGACATCCTTGCCGGTCTTGATCACCTGTTTGACGGGCGTGGATTCGACATAGCGCGGTGCGATCGGATGCTCGATGCCCTGCTGCAGGCGCATCTCGATCTCCGGGTAGGTGGTGCAGCCCATGGACAGGATGGCGCGTTTCTGCGAGCGGATGATGCCCGACACTACCGGCATGTCGTAACCGATGACTTTGTGAAATAACAGCGCCTTGTCGGCCTGATCGACCAGCGTCGCGATGTGGCGGCTGTCCACCGGTTGCCTGATATCAACCAGTTCCTTCTCGGTGCGCAGACGCTCCAGAAAGGCGCGAAAGGTTTCGTCGGCGTAAGGCGGTTTGCTCATTTCGCTATTTCTTCTTTCTGGTTTTTCCGGCGGAACCGGTCATGCCGTCCCAGCGCTTGATGGTTTCATGTTGCACGTCGAACAGGTCCAGCACGCGGCCGACGGTATGGTTGACCAGATCATCTATGGATTTGCCGCCGCTGTAGAACGCCGGCACCGGCGGGAATATCACGCCACCCATCAGCGTCACCGACTCCATGTTGCGGATGTGGGCGAGGTTCAGCGGTGCCTCGCGGGTGATCAGCACCAGACGGCGGCGTTCTTTCAGCACCACGTCGGCGGCGCGCGTGATCAGGTTGTCGGCGAAGGCATGGGCGACACTGGCGAGTGTTTTCATCGAACACGGTGCGATCACCATGCCGGTGGTGAGAAAAGAGCCGCTGGCGATGGTGGCGCCGACATCGCGCACGTTGTGCGTCACATCGGCGAGTTTGTGCAGCGCCTGGCGATCCATGCCGTGTTCCTGAAACGCGTTGAGCACGCCGGCGTCGGAGACGATCAGGTGCGTTTCCCAGCCGCCGATGGCGCGCAGGCGTTCGAGGATGCGGATGCCGTAGATGGATCCGGTGGCGCCGGTCATGGCGACAATCAGGCGTCGCTGGCGGGCGCTGCTTTTTGGTGTGGCATTCATTGGCTTTCAGCCTCTTTCTTCCAGCGGAACAGGTAGTTTTCCAATGGCCGCAGCAGGCCCATCTCGATGGCGGCCATCATCACCACCAGCGTCAGCGTCCACGCGAACACCTGGTCGGTCTGAATCAGGTCGGCGGCCTGGCGCAGCCGATATCCTACACCGCTGGACGAGCCCAGGGTTTCCGCGACCAGCGACACCCGCCAGCCGAAGCCGAAAGCGAGCCGCGCACCGGAGAAAAAGTAGGGCAGGATGGTCGGCAGGTAGATTTTCATCATGACCTTGTGCGCGGGCATGCGCAGCACGTGGGCGAGTTCGATGAAATCCGCACTGACGGTGCGCGTGCCCTGCCAGACATTGGTGATGATCAGCGGCATCGCGGTCATGAACACCACGAACACCGTGGTGGCGTTGGAGACGCCGAACCAGATGATGGCGAAGGTCGCCCAGATCGCCGAGGACACGGTATTCATCACCGGGATCACCGGCTCGAAAAAG
>JANNHN010000099.1:0-2997 GCA_031404395.1 Betaproteobacteria bacterium | reverse complement strand
GCCCTGTCTTTCGCATTGTGCAGATCGCGGCCAGCGCTTAACATGGCTGTTGCGGCACGTACCCAAAAACGGAGGAGAGCGGCATGAAAGCAATGGGCATCAAGGGGTTGTCTCTACTGGTCATGGCGCTGGTCGCCGGCGCTGCCTGCGCGCAGAAGTTCCCGGAGCGTCCGATCCGCATGATCGTGCCGCTGCCGCCGGGGTCGGCGAGCGATTTTCTGGCGCGCACGCTGGGCGTACACCTGACGGAGCTGTACAGCCAGCAGGTCGTGGTCGATAACCGCCCCGGCGCCGGCGGCCTGATCGGCAGTTCCATACTGTCCAAGGCAAACCCCGACGGTTACACCTACGCCATGGTCGCGCCGCCACATACCGTTGCTTCGCTGCTGCAGAAGATTCCGCCCTACCATCCGCTGCGCGATTTCACGGCAGTCATGGAGGTGGCGTCGATCCCGAACATCATCGCGGTGACGCCCGGCCTGCCGGCGCGCAACATCAAGGAACTGGTGGCGCTGCTGAAAGCCGATCCGTCGAAATACAACTACGCCTCGCTGGGCGTGGGCACGCTGGCGCATATCGGTGCCGAAATTTTCAATCAGGCAGCCGGCGTCAGAACCGTGCATGTGCCGTTCAAGGTGGTGCCCGATGTGTTCAGCGAGACGATTTCGGGCCGCGTGCATTACCTGGTATTCACGGTGCCGACGATTTCGCCGGTGGTGCGTGACGGGCGCCTGCGGCCGCTGGCGGTGACGTCGGCAAAACGCAACCCGGCGTTCCCGAACATACCGTCCGTCGTCGAAGAAGGTCTGCCCGCGGCGCAATCCGACGGCTGGTTCGGCCTGCTCGGGCCGGCCGGCGTGCCGAAACGGATCGCGACGCAGCTTGCGACGGACGTGAAGAAAATCATCACGCAGCCGCGCGTCAGGGAAACGTTCGAGAAGCAGGGCGCAGAAGCGGCGGTGAACTCCAGCCCCGAGGTCTTCGACAAGCTGATGAAAGCCGAATACGCCCGCTATGTGAAACTGATCAAGGACGTCGGCCTCACGCCGCAGTAACTTCGAAGTGCAGAGTGCAGAGTGCAGAGTGCAAAGTGAGGGGGTGTTTCCGTTTTGCACTCTGCACTTTGCACTCATCACTGCAGTCCTCCCCACCCGCCGCCCAGGGCTTTCACCACATCGGCTACCGCCGCGCGCTGCGCACGCAGCGCGTCGGCGCGATTCAGTTCCGCGGAGAGCAGGTTGCGCTCCGCATCCAGCACTTCGAGCTGGCTGGTGAGTCCGTTTTCGTAACGGATGCGCGCGAGCCGCAGTGAGTCGGTCAGTGCCGTGGTGCGCGCGGTTTCCGCGACAAAGGTTTCGCGCGCCCGGGTCTGGGCGCTCAAGGCCTCGTGCGTTTCACGAAACGCGTTCTGCACCGTCTTCTGATATTGCGCGAGCGTCTGGCGTTCGCGCGCTTCGATGGATTCGATCTGGCCGAACAGCTTCCCGCCCTGGAAGATCGGTTGCGCCAGCGCAAAGCCGAGCTGCCAGATGCGTGCCGGGCCGGTAAACAGGTTGCCCAGTTCCGCGCTGTCCGAACCGTAAAAACCAGTGAGCGAGATTTGCGGGAACAGCGCGGCGCGCGCGGCGCCGATGCGGGCGTTGGCGGCAATCATGCGTTGTTCCGCTTCGGCAATGTCGGGACGGCGCAGCAGCAGATCGGACGGCAAGCCCTGCGGAATTACCGGCGAGGCGGGTTCGTCGCGACCGGCGGCATGCGTGATGCGCGACTCGATCAGCGCGCGCGGGCTGCGTCCGAGCAGCACGCCCAGTGCCAGTTCCTGGGCAATGCGGCGTTGCTCAAGTGCCGGCAGTTGCGCTTCTGCAGCCGCGACCTCTGCCTCAAGCTGGCGCAACGAAAAGTCGTTGATCAGTCCCGCATTGGCGCGCACGCGCTGCAACCGGAGGTTTTCGCGGCGCAGATCCAGCGATTTGCGCGTGGACAATACCTGGCTGTCCAGCGCCACCAGGCCGTAGTAGGCCTTGATGGTTTCGCTGGTGAGCGTGATGAGCACCGTGTCGTGCGCTGCTTCGGTGGCGAGCAGATCGGCGTATGCGGCCTTGGTGGAATCGCGCAGGCGTCCCCACAGATCCACTTCGTAGGCCACGTTGATTTGCCCGCGGTAGGTATTGCGCTCCAGCGGCACATTGGGCGGCAGCGGCATGGAGGACACTGCCGAGGAGCGCGCGCGATTGCGGCCGAACGTGGCATCGATGGCCGGTGCGAATTGTGCATCGGCCACACGCAGGAGTGCGCGCACTTCGTCCACGCGCGCGGTGGCGATGGCGAGATCGCGATTATTGGCGAGCGCTTCGTCCACGAGCCGGTTGAGCGTGGCATCACCGTACAGTGTCCACCAGCGGTCTGCGCTGATGGATTTGCCCTCGACCGGGGCATCGCGCCACGCCGCCGGCAATTCGGTGGCCGGGCGCTGGTAGTCGGGGCCGACCGAGCACCCGCCAGCGAGCAATAAAAATATAAATAAAAACAACGGGTTACGTTTCATCGCGGACTCCAGAAGCAAGCGGCGCGCGATGTGGTGCATGCGCCGCGCGTTGCGACTGCTCGCGATGATGCGTGACTTCGGCTTCAATCTCCTGCGTGGAGCGCGGGTCCGACAGCTTGCGATCGACGATGAATTTGTAGAACCACGGGATGAAGAAAATGGCGAGGAAGGTGGCGGCCAGCATGCCACCCATGACGCCGGTTCCCGCGGAATGACGCGCACCGGCGCCGGCGCCGCTGGAAAATGCCAGCGGCACGACGCCCAGGATGAACGCCAGCGACGTCATCAGGATCGGGCGGAAACGCAGCCGAGCGGCTTCAATCGCCGCCGCCGCCGTGGTGTAGCCCTCGTGCTTTTTTATGACTGCGTACTCGACGATCAGGATGGCATTCTTCGCCGCGAGGCCCAGCAGTGTCACCAGACCGATCTGGAAATACACGTCGTTGGACAAA
>JANNHN010000098.1:0-8151 GCA_031404395.1 Betaproteobacteria bacterium | reverse complement strand
TTCACACTCAACGGCGACCCCGTCGAGGTTCACCTGAAATCATCCGACCGCCTGCTGGTCGATGTGCTGCGCGAAGACCTGCAGCTCACCGGCACCAAACACGGCTGCGGCATCGGCGCCTGCGGCACCTGCACGGTCATCGTCGATGACCGGCCGGTGTCCTCCTGTCTGCAGCTCGCGGCGTTGTGCGACGGCGCAAATATCCGCACCGTCGAAGGTCTCGCCCAAGCCGGCGTACTACACCCGGTGCAGCAGGCCTTTATCAACAAATCGGCATTGCAATGCGGCATTTGCATACCCGGACATGTGATGCAGTGCGTGTCGCTGCTGGGGAAAAACCCGAACCCTACTGATGAAGACATCCGCAAGAGCGTCGATAGCGTCTATTGTCGCTGCACCGGCTACGTAAAAATCATCGATGCCTACCGCGAGGCCATCACGCTGCTCAAAAAGGCAGGCAAGGCATGAACACCCGCGACCGCTCTCTGCGTGACCCCAAATTCGCCGCCGGCCTGCTGGTCGTCGGCAAGGACGTGCCGCGCACCGATGCCGTGCCCAAAGTCACCGGCGCCGCCCAGTATGTCGCCGACCTGCACCTGCCCGGCATGCTGCATGCCGCCGTGCTGCGCAGCCCGCATCCCAACGCACGCATCCTGTCGATCGACACCAGCGCCGCGCGCAGCATGCCCGGCGTCAAGGCCGTCGTCACCGGCGAGGACACCGCGAAACGCAAATGGGGCGCGTTCCGCCCTGACCTGTATCCGCTGGCCATCGGCCGCGTGCGCTATGTCGGCGACGAAATCGCCGCCGTCGCCGCCACCGATCCGGAAACCGCGCGCGCCGCGGTGGATCGCATCGTCGTCCAGTATGAAGTGCTGCCCGGCGTGTTTACACTGGATGAAGCCATGGCGCCCGGCGCCCCGCTGGTGCATGACGATGCGCCCGGCAACGTTGCGCACGAGTTTGCTTTCGAACGCGGCGAAGTCGATGCCGGCTTCAAAGCGTCCGCTGTTGTCGTTGAAGGCACCTGGGATTCGGTGCGCCAGTGGCACAGTTCGCTGGAGACCATCGGCTGCGTCGCGCACTGGATCAGCGGTCGGGTGACGATGTGGTGCAACACCCAGACGCCGTTTCTCGCCCGCGGCCGTTATGCCATCGCCCTCGGCGTGCCGGAGTCGCAGGTGCGGGTGATCCAGACCGAAGTCGGCGGCGGTTTCGGCGGCAAATCCGGCGACGACAACGGCTCGGTCATCGCGGCGATCCTCGCGCGCAAGGCCGGCAAGCCGGTCAAGCTGATCCACACCCGCGAAGAAGAATTCCTCGCCAGCCATCCGCGCATGCCCATGCGCTACTGGGTGCGCCTCGGATTCTCGAAAGCCGGCAAAGTGCTGGCCAAGGAAATCCGCATGTGGGCGGACAACGGCGCCTACACCGGCAAGTCGCAGGCCATACTCGGCGCAGCCACGGTGCGCCACGACGCGCTGTACAAATATCCCTGCGCCCGCGCCAAATCGACGCTGGTCTATACCAACGTGGTGCCCACCGGCGCCTTCCGCGGCTTCGGCAATCCGTCGGCCGACTGGGCAGTGGAGCAGGCCTGGGATCTTGCTGCAGAAGAACTGAAAATGGATGTGGTGGATCTGCTGCGGTTGAACGCGGTCGAGGAAGGCGATATCTCGCCGCACAACCACAAAGTCACCAGTTGCGAGCTGCGGCAATGCATCGACAAGGCCGCCGAGCTGATTCACTGGAAAGATAAACGAAAAAATCGACGTAAACACGATAACCGCGGCCTCGGCATGGGCTGCAGCGTACACGTCAGCGGCCGCCGCAGTTTCGGCGACTGGGACGGCAGCACGGCCATTGTGCGCATCAATGAAGACGGCCGCGCCACCATCATCACCGGTGAAGGCGAAATCGGCCAGGGCACGCTGACCGTGCTGCGGCAGATCGCCGCCGAAGAACTCTGCCTGCCGTACGAAGACGTGGATATCACCCGCCCCGACACCGACGTGCATCCGCATTCGCTGGGCGCGCTGGCCAGCCGCGTGACTTACGTCGCCGGCAACGCCGTCAAGCTCGCCGCCGCCGCCGCGCACAAACAACTGATGGCGGCTGCCGGAGAACAATTCAAACGTCCGGCCGAAGACCTGACCATCATCAACGGCCAGATCGGCCCTCGAAATGGGGCTGAAAGCGAATTCAAGCCGGTCAGCACCGTGGTGCGTGCCAACATCTACAAACGCGGCGGTGAGGCTATCGTCGGCGTCGGCAACTGGGACAACCCTTCGGACTTTCCGGATCACAGCCGCTTCGGCAACGAGTCCGGCGCCTACAATTTCGCCGCACAGGCCGTGGAAGTCGAAGTCGATCGCGGCACCGGCCAGGTGCTGCTGCAGGAAATCGCCGCAGTGGTCGATTGCGGCACGGTGATTCATCCCTCAGCCGCGCAGGGCCAGGTCGAAGGCGCCGTCACGCAGGGCATCGGTCTGGCGATGATCGAATACTTCGACTGGCACAACGGCATGCCGACCGATCCGCAGTTCATCGACTACCCGTTGCCGTCGGCTGATTTTGTGCCGAAAATCCATGTCGCATTTGCGGACTCATACGAACCCTCCGGTCCGTTCGGCGCCAAGGGCCTCGGCGAGATCGGTCTCGATGCAATACCGGCCGCCATTGCCAACGCCATCGCCGATGCCGTCGGCGTGCGCATCCACAGCCTGCCGATCACCGCAGAGAAAATCCACCGCGCACTGCATCCCGATCTGTATACCGGTGAAAAGATCACGCCTCCCGCTGCGCCCAAGGGCGGCACCTGGACGCGGCTGTCGTCCGGCAAACCCTCGGGCACACGGCCGTTCAAGCCGGAGCTGCTGCTGCCGAAAACAGTGGCCGAAGCCGTTGCGCTCTACGCTGTCGGCGACACCGCCATTGTTTCCGGCGGCATGTCGCATGCACTGCGGCGCGAACGCACCGGTTTCCCGCAGGCCAAACGGCTGCTCTACACAGGACGTATTCCGGAATTGTTGCAGGCCGGCATCGACAGCAAGGGCACGCTGCGCACCGGATCGGCGGTCAATCAGCAGACCTTGTTCGAACTGCCGGAACTGCGCGCGCGCTGGGAAGCCATCGCGGAAGCGCTGGCTGCCGCCGGGCATGTGCGCGTGCGGCATATGACGACCGTGGGCGGTTGCGTCGGCCCGCTGATCGGCGGCTTCGATTTCCCGGTCGCGCTGCTGGCCGTGGATGGACGCGTTACGGTCGCCTCACCCAGGGGATCGCACACGCTCCAATTAGCGGAGGCCTTCGAGAAACGTTTCGCCAAAGATGAAATCGTCATCGCCGTCGAGGTGGATGCGTTGCCGGCCCGTTCGGGCTCATCATTCTTCAAATTCATGCCGCGTGGCGTGCTGGAAACACCGACTGTCAACGCCGCGGCCTGCGTGACACTGGATGCCGCTGGCAAATGCACCGCCGCGCGCCTCGTCGTCGGCTCGGTCAGCTGGAAGCCGATCCTGCTGAGCCTCGATGCGCTGACCGGGACGACATTCGACGAAGCGCGCATCCGTGCCGCGGTACAACCGGTGCGCGCGCTGGCCGAACCCATGGTGAACGTACGCGGCTCGGCAATGTACAAGCGCAACATGGCCGTCGAAATCGGCGCGCGCATGCTGCTGCTCGCGTGGCAACGGGCAAACCAGTGATGAATGTCCCCCAAGAGGACTTCCTCCGGGTGCGGAGTGATGAGTGATGAACTGCAAACCGCCATCACTTCTGCGCTCCGCTCATCACTCATCACTCCGCACTCATCACTAAAAGGTTCTAACGATGGTTGACCGCTTCAAAACCTCGGATGGCTGTGACATCGCTTATACCCTGCACCGCGGCGCGGGCGCCGCCGCACCGCGTGTCGCGCTGGTGCATTCGCTGGCACTGGACCGCAGCATCTGGAACGGCGTGGTGCAGGCGCTGTCCGGTGAAGCGCAGATACTGACCTTCGACTGCCGCGGCCACGGTCAATCCGGCCAGCCGACGACAACCTACACGCCGCAACTCTTCGCGCGCGATCTGGCGGAACTGATGGATCATGTGCAATGGCCCTCCGCCATCATCGCCGGCTGCTCAATGGGCGGCATGGTGGCGCAGGCTTTCGCCATCGGCTACCCGCAGCGCACCGTCGGGCTCACCCTGATCGACACCACCGCGTGGTATGGAACTGACGCGCCGAAAACCTGGCGCGAGCGCGGCGCCACCGGCAAACAAAAGGGCATGGGCGCGCTGGTCGAATTCCAGACCGGGCGCTGGTTCGGCGACGCTTTCCGCGCCACCGCGGCGGAAACTGTCGATAAACTGGTCAGGGTGTTTCTCGCCAACAATGTCGATTGTTATGTACAGACCTGCGAAATGCTCGGTGACGCCGATCTGCGCGCGGGGTTGGCCACGATCAAGGTGCCGACCACCGTGGTTGTCGGCGCAGAAGACTACGCCACGCCGGTCGCCATGGCCGAAGCACTGCACCGGGCCATCGCCGGTTCCACACTGACCGTAATTCCCGGCGGCCGCCATATCACGCCGACGGAAAAACCGCAGGACATCGCCGCCCGATTGCGCGAAGTCATTACTTGGAGCAAAGCCGCATGAAAGCGAAGTCGCGCTGCCTCGACATCCACGCCCACCACGTCGGCAGGCCGCTGATGGACCGCATCAATGCCGACGGTGCGCAGCACGGCGTCAAAATCGTCAAAGGTGAAGACGGCGCGACGCGCATCGAAGTCGGCGGCCGGCTGACCGGCATGCCGCTGATTCCGCCGCTCAACGACGAGGCGGCGCGGCTGAAATGGATGGACGAAGCCGGCATCGATGTGCAACTGCTCGCCGGCTGGATGGATCTTGCCGGCTATCATCTGCCCGTGGCATCCGGGCAATGGTTCGCCCGCGCGCAGAATGAAGCACTGGCGGCGATAGTCGCAGCACGTCCCGACCGTTATGCCGCCGCGGCGATGGTGCCGCTGCAGGATGCGGGCGCGGCTGCAGCGGAATTGCGTTACGCCGTGCAGCAACTGGGGCATCGCGCGGTGCAAATCGGCGCGCGCGTTGAAGAAGAAGGTCTGGATGCGCCGCAGTTCGACGCCTTCTGGGCTGCGGCGCAGGAACTCAACGTGCCGGTGATTATTCACCCGGCAGATCTCGCCGTGCCGCCGCGCATCCGCAGACTGTTTTTACACATCCTCGTCGGCAATCCCAGCGAAACCACCTTCGCCGCCGCTGCGCTGCTGCTGGGGGGCGTGTTCGACCGTTTCCCCAGACTGCGCGTGCTGCTGGTGCACGGCGGCGGCTGCGTGCCCTATCAGTTCGGCCGCATCGACCGCGGCCGCGTCACCGCGCCGCCGATGGCGCGCGGTGTTGTCAAAAATCCGCTGGGCCAGTACGCGAATAATCTTTATTACGATACGGTGCTGCATGACGACGCCGCTTTCCAGTATCTGATCGAACGCGTGGGCAGCAGCCAGGTCGCACTCGGCAGCGATTATCCGTTTCCGCTGCGCGATCCAGATCCCGTAAATTTTATCAAAAAAAACAATAAATTAAATGATATCCAGCGGCGCAGCGTGTGCTGGGACACGGGTGCTGCGCTGCTCGGACTCAAATAAACAACAACGACAGAGGAGAACATCATGGGCGCACCTGGCCATACGCGCACTGCACGCAACCTGCTGACCGCAGTATTGCTGCTCAGCGTCGGCACGTTGTCGGCGCAAACCTACCCCACCGGACCGGTGCGGATCATCGTGCCCTTCCCTGCCGGTGGTGGTGTCGATACCGCAGGCCGGTTACTCAGTCAGAAACTGGCTGAAGCCATCGGCAAGCCGGTGATCGTCGACAATCGCGCCGGCGCCAACGGCATGATCGGTAGCGAAATGGCAGCGAAATCCCCCAAGGATGGCTACACGCTGATGGTTAACGGCGCCAATTTCGTGACCAGTCCCATTCTCTACGCGAAAGCCCTCTACGACCCCATCCGAGACTTTGACCCGATCAGCCTGCTCGCTCACGCGCCGAACATCCTGGTGGTGCATCCGTCGCTGCCGGTCAAGAACGTCAAGGAACTGATTGCATTTGCGCGAGCGCGTCCCGGCGAAATCCTGTTTGCCGGATCCGGCAGCGGCAGCACACCGCATCTCGCCGGCGAACTGTTCAAGACACTGACCAATACCAACATGGTGCATGTGCCCTACCGCGGCACCGGCCCGGCCATCACCGCAATCCTCTCCGGCGAAGTCAGTACCATGTTCATGCCGGCGTTGACAGCACTGCCGATGATCAACAGCGGACGGGTACGCGCGCTCGGCGTGACTTCACTGGAACGCCTGCCGGCGCTGCCGGACCTGCCGACCGTGTCCGAGTCAGGATTGAAGGGGTATCAGTCCAGCCAGTGGTACGGCCTCCTCGCACCTTCAGGCACGCCGCCGGACATACTGAATTTCCTGAATGGCCACGCCGTGAAGATCATGCAAAGCCCGGAGATGAAAGAGCGCATGAAAATGAGCGGCAGCGTCGCTGTCGGCAGCACCCGCGAAGTCTTCGCCAAACATCTGCAGACCGAATTCACCAAATGGGCGAAGGTCATCAAGGCCTCCGGCGCCACGGTGGATTGATTACCCCTTAAAGGCTTTAGCCACAGAGGATCTCGATACCCCCTTGAGGGGTGCACAGAGTTCACAGAGGAAAACAAAACCCTTGCTTGCAGTCCTGGGGGCAAGGAGTCAGCCATTTGCATATCCTGAAGACCGCAGTTCTCTGTGTCCTCTGTGACCTCTGTGGCTGCTTTTGACTTTGACTTTCATTTTTTCTGAACGGAAATATCGTGACTCAACAAAACAAGAACACCGCCGCCATTAAACACGAGACCCCGACGCCCTCGCCGGCGAGCGATACTGTTTTCGGCAGCGATGCCATCGCCGCCACGCTGCGCGCGCTCGAGGTGCCCTACATCGCGCTCAATCCCGGCGCGAGTTATCGCGGCCTGCATGACAGTCTGGTCAACTACCTCGGCAACAAATCGCCGCAGATGATTTTGTGCCTGCATGACGAAAACGCGGTGTCGATTGCGCAGGGCTACTGGAAAGTCTCCAACCGGATGATGGCGGCGGCGCTGCATTCCAATGTCGGCCTGATGCATGCGTCGATGCCGATATTCAACGCGTGGTGCGACCGCACCCCCGTGCTGGTCCTCGGCGCCACCGGCCCGTGGGACGCCGCCAAACGGCGGCCATGGATCGACTGGATACACACCTGCTCGGATCAGGCGGCGCTGGTGCGCAACTTTACCAAGTGGGACAACCAGCCCGGTTCGGTCGCCGCGGCAATGGAAGCGCTGTTGCGCGCGGCGCAAATTGCCGAAACCGCGCCGCGGGCGCCGGTCTATGTCAATCTCGACGTCACCATCCAGGAAGAGAAGCTCGATTCACTGCCGGCCATGCCCGATGTGGCACGCTACGCGCCGCCGCCTGCGGTGCAGCCAGGCGCTGTTGAAATCGAGATCGCGGCAAAGCTGCTGTCCACCGCGAAAAATCCCGTGATGCTCGCCGGTCGCGGCTCCCGCAGCATCAATGCATGGAATGCACGCGTCGCACTCGCCGAAAAACTCGATATGCGCGTGCTGACCCAGATCAAACTCGCCGCCTCATTCCCTACAGATCACCGGCTGCACACCGCACACCCGGCCAACCGTTTGGTGCCCGCTGCGCGCAAAACCCTGGCCGAAGCCGATGTCATCCTGTCGCTGGACTGGCTGGATCTCGCCGGCGCGCTGAAACAGACTTTCGGCGACAAGCCGGTCAACGCCAAAATCATCCAGATTTCCTGCGACACGCACCTGCATCGCGGCTGGAGCATGGATTACCAGGCGCTGCCGCCGGTCGATGTATTCATGGGTTGCGAACCGGATGCCGCAGTGCCGCTGCTGACCGCTGCGGTGACTGCACGGGCGCAGCGCATCGTCGCAACGCCCAAACTGCTGACCGGCAAATCCGGCGAACCGCTGGCGCTGGCCGGCCTCGCCTGGGCGCTCAATGCCGCCGTCGGCAAACAGGACGTCTGCTATACCCACCTGCCGCTGGGCTGGAACGGCAGCTACACCCACTTCCG